>JBBISE010000028.1:0-28008 GCA_037441445.1 Salinivirgaceae bacterium | reverse complement strand
CAATCGTGGTAAGTTCCATATGACCTTAAACTGAAAAATTATAAACATATGAAAATAGCGGTTATTGGAGCCGGTGCCGGAGGTTTAGCTGTTGCCATTCGTTTAGCAGCAAAAGGCCACGCTGTTTCGGTTTTCGAGCAGCAGGACAAGGCGGGGGGAAAAATCAATGAAATTTATCACGAAGGATTTCGTTTCGACACAGGCCCTTCATTGTTTACTCTACCCGGATTGGTTGATGAATTACTTTCCTTGGGAGAATCGGCGATCCCTGTTTTTAAATATTCGAAACTCGAAAACATTACCCGCTATTTCTTCCCCGATGGAAACATAGTCAATGCCTTTGCTAATGAAAATAATTTTACCGAGGAGCTTTACACCAAATTGGGCGAGCCGCAGAAAAATCTATTGCGTTACATGAAGCAGAGTGCCGTACTCTATCGGTTAACTTCCAATATGTTTATTTTCAGTCCTTTTCCAACATGGAAGGGCTTTTCATCGCCCGAGGCAAGGGAGATTGGGAAAAACATAGGCAAGCTCAAAGCCTTTTCTTCATTGCACGCACTAAATTGCAAAAGTTTTCAAAGCACAAGGACTGTTCAACTTTTCGACCGATTTGCCACCTATAACGGTTCAAATCCCTTCAAGGCGCCCGGAACGCTTTCCATTATTCCCCATTTGGAACACTCTGTCGGGGCATTTTTTCCGTTTAACGGAATGTGCTCCATAGCAAAAGCCCTATAGGAAAAAGCCAGGAGCCTGGGCGTCACTTTTCATTTTAACACAGGGGTGTCCGAAATTGAAACGCGTAGTGGAAGAATTACTGGTTAGAAAATAAACGGAATGACCGAATCATTTGATGTAGTTGTTAACGATACCGATATTTTCACAGCCTACCCAAAATTGTTGCCCAAACAAAAACTGTCTATGGTTTATCGTTGGCAAAAACCCCCGAGTTCGGCTCTGATTTTTTACTGGGGAATAAAAGGCACGCATCCCCAGCTCGAATTGCACAATATTTTGTTTAGTGGTTCTTACCGAAAAGAATTTCAACAACTTAGCCAAGGAAATATCCTCAACGACCCCACCGTCTATATTTTAATCAGTTCGAAACATGTAAAAGAAGATGCTCCTAATGGCTGTGAAAACTGGTTTACCATGGTCAATGCTCCATACGATAGCGGACAGGATTGGCAAACAGTAGTCAGGGAAACACGTTCCGCCATTGTTCAAAAAATCCAGAAGACGCTGGGAATTGAAATTGAGCCAAAAATCATGTATGAAAATCTGTTAACCCCGCCCCTTATTGAGCAGTTAACCAGTTCTTATAAAGGAGCACTATACGGAATTAGTTCCAACAACCCCATGGCTGCCTTTAACCGCCACCCGAACAAATCGAGAAGCATCAAAGGGCTGTACTTTACCGGAGGGAGTGTGCATCCCGGTGGCGGAATACCCTTGTGCCTTGCTTCGGCAAAAATTGTGGATGGGATGATTGAATCTAGCCTATAATGAGCATGACTTTGGACGGAATTGAAGAAATAAAAACAGCAATCGGGAAAGTTTATTCAACAATCAACGCTATTTGGTAAAAATTGTTTACTGCTCCGATTAATCTAGTCTTTACCATGTATGAGTCTTCGAAAATTTAAAGGCAAAAAATTCGTGATTGGGAACATTAAACTCATCAAAGAGCAAAATATCGCCTTTTTTAATATAAGGAGCCAAACTTGTCAAAACGTAAAGCGTGGACGAAAACAAATCTGCGTCTAAATGTATTATATTTCTGACCTGTGAATTTAAGTTGTTCTGCTTTAGAAAATCTGGCAAAGTGTTTTGAAACAATCCTTTTATAAATTTTGCCCGAATGTCATTAACCGTTGGAATTTCAGACATCATAGCTCCTTTTTTATAAACGCCCCATTTCTCTGGCAACCCTTCAAAAGTATCAAATCCATAGAAACGACTTTTTACGTGTGTAGCGTTTTCAAGCCACCATTTAAAAGAATTTCCACTTTCAACGCCAAATTCCAGATAATTAAGCATTTCGCCGTCTAGTTTATAACTAGTTACAACTGAAGAATATAACGAGTATCGTTTAGAATGTACGCGCTTTAAAGAAAAAAAGTCATTTATTAATAACTTTTTCTCTTGTTTTCTTATCCATTTAGATAAAAGAAGAGTATTGTGTACGGTAAACAAACCACCACGCATCCATCCTAAAAAAAATATGGGGCTGGAGAAAAAGAGTTAATCCTTTAATTTGAACAAGAATGGTAATAATCAATTTCTTCATTTGTCATACGTTTTATGTGGCAAAGGTAAGAAATTCCTACAAAGCTTACTATTTAAAATAGTTTCAATTGCTTCCATTTGCATCAATGGAATTTTATTGAACAAAAACAATTGTTATCTTCGTCCATTTAAAAAATGATATTTAAACAAACCATTATGAAACTTCCCCTTTACCCACTACTGCTTACAGCCATGATTGCCTGTACGCAACAAACACCGGAGACCGGAAACCCTTTTTTTACAGAACTCAATGCTCCCATTGACTATGCCAGGGTTACAGCGGCCCATATTGATGAGTATGCAAATCATACACTGACAGAAGTTAATGCCGACATTGAAACTCTAAAAAAAGTTAACAATCCAACCTTCGAAAACGTCTTTGTGGCCATTGACAACATGTACAACAAAACCTATACGGCCAGCAACAATTGTTTCATGCTCTACTGGACATCAACCGATTCCCTGTCACGCGAGAAAGGTCTTGCCGGATATCTGCTTTTGGATTCTCTTTCCACAAGCCTGTATTCCAATAAGGAAATTTTCGAAAAAATGAAAGCGTTCGAAAAATCAGAAGTGTATTCAAAATTAAAAGGCCACCGGAAAACTTTTGTTGACGACCTGATTTTAAAATTCTCGCTTTCGGGAGTTAACCTTGAATCGGAAAAACTGGCACAATTTGAATCGTTAACTAACGAGATTGGCAAACTGACCGCCGAATATTCAAACAACATGAATTCGGCCAGCGAAACCCTTGTTCTTGACGAAAAAGAGGCCGAAGGACTTCCCGAAAATTTCAAAAGCACATACAAAAAGGAAGCGGGCAAATACGAGGTTCCGGTTATCAATGCTACGCGCGACCCGGTTATGAAAAACGCTCAAAACGAGGCAACACGAAAAGCATTTTTTATTAAATTCAACAACCGCGCAGCGGACAAAAATCTTACAATCTTAGACAACCTGGTCCAAAAGCGTCACGAGTTGGCCAAGACAATGGGTTATAATTCATATGCCGAGTATAACCTGTTGCCCAAAATGGCCAAAAACCCCGAAACCGTGTGGGCTTTTGTTAACGATTTGGTTGACCGTGCCACCGTGAAAGCCAAAGCGGACATTGAGGAACTGAAATTGTTGAAACAAAGAGAAAATCAAAACCCCAAAGCGGAGCTTCAGCCGTGGGATATAGCTTTCTATAACAACCAGATACTAAAAACCAAATATAACGTTGACTACGAAAAAATTCGCGAATACCTTCCCATGGAACAATGTCTGCAAGGAGTATTTGACATCTATGGAACCCTCCTGGGACTCGAGTTCCGCAAAGTGGAGAATGCGTCGGTGTGGCACCCATCAGTGACAATGCATGACGTATATGAAAACGGGAAGCTTAAAGGACGTATCTATCTCGATCTTTTCCCCCGACCAAACAAGGAATCGTGGTTTTATGGCGTACAACTGACCGCTGGAAAGCAAATGGCCAATGGCTACGAAGTTCCCGTGTCCATGCTTTTGGGCAACTTTACACCAGCCACCAGCGAATTACCCCCGCTAATTAGTTTTAAGGAGCTAAACACCCTATTTCACGAGTTTGGACATATTGTTGATGCTATGTCCTACAATGGCGAATTAGCCCTTCAGGCCGACGCTAAAACTGACTTCATTGAATCCATGTCCCAGATTTTTGAGAACTGGGTGTGGGATTATGAGATGCTCAGCAAATTTGCACACCACTACAAAACAGGGGAAGTTCTGCCACGCCAAACGTTCGAAAATATGGTGGCCGCCAAAAATGTATCATCGGGATATTTTGCCATAAATTCACTTCGAAACTGTATTTATGACATGAACCTTTACCACAAATACAATCCTCAAAATCCTGTAAATACGGATGAATTGTGGTGCGCCATAGACAAACAGATGGGAATCATGGATTTCTATGTCGAGGGAACTCACCCGCAAGCAAACTGGATACACATAAACACCCATCCGGTGTACTATTACGGATATTTGTGGGCAGAAGTTTATGCACAGGATATGTTTACCGTTTTTGAACGTAATGGGTTGCTTGACACAGAAACAGGAATGCGTTTTAGAAAGCTTATTCTGGCTAACGGCACACAAAGGGATGTTGTTGAAGCCGTGGAAGAATTTCTGGGACGCCCTATGAACAACGAGGCCTATATTAAAAGCCTGGGATTAAACTAATAAAGCCATCATGTTGATTATAATAGAGGTTTATCTGTTCTGCTGTCAGGAATAAGATTAAAAAGCGAAAGCTTTACAGAAGCGAAACAATACCAGAAAATTAATGGAATGTTTCGCTTCTGTAATATCGGCAGAAAACATATCTCAAGAATTATTCCTCAGCCGATTTTTTTAATTTTCTGACAAAAAACTCTTCGGAAATAATCAATTTCATCCCGGTGTAAAAATTGTTCTTTTGCCGACGTGTGTCAAACCAATAATCGCCTTCCACCAATAATCGGGCTATTCCGGCAATCTTAAAGGTATAGTTGGCTCGAGCCGAGATAAAATCATGCATTACAAAAATAAAGGGTTTCTCGGGTGTAAAGCTTTTATATAATGGGTGTCCCAACGGAGAGAAAAAGCGATTTGAATGCCAGTATCGAAGCATTATTCTCCATTTTGTAGAATAGGCACCAACCTCGGTCAATGTTCCGTAGCCCTTTTCTATTGGTTGCCGGAAATTCTTGGTTACGTCACAAAAATAAAGGAAATCAGAGTTAAAGAATCCTTTCCAAACGTTTATGGGTCGTTCTAGTCGAATTCCACCTGAAAAATTCATCAGTGTTTCTATTCTTTGCCCTGACACATCAATTTCACCTCCATGGTGTCGTCCCAGAACAGACAGCGGAAAAGAAATACCCGCAACTGATAACGAATCACTGATTTTAATTTTACCTGTTAATCCGGCAGTAAATACCTCTTGTTGATTATCTCCTGGTAGAATAAGTTGCTCCCAGTCAAGAAAGGCTGTTGCATCTACTGTTTTTGAGTAGTAGTCGGTCTGAAAACCCCTGTTGTTGGGCCTTGTGGTGAGTAAATCGGGGTTAAAGACAGGCTCGGGCAAATTGAAGTGCGAATAAACGTCAATTGTGCCGCAAATAAAACGAAAATAGTCGGATGGTTGATAGACCACGGAGAACCATTCCGACACTTCAGAAAACGCCTCCTTACCTGAATATTTCAAACCATTGGCACCTACTTGAACACGAAGCTTGTTATCAAGGTAATATTCGGCCATAATTCTACCCCAGGCCCCAATGAGAGTAGAACCGGTAGCATGGGGCGAACCATACTCATAATTATCAAAGAAGCTCATATTCTCAACGCGTATGAAAAGTTCCCCATTTCGTTCGGGTTTAAACGTTGACCAAGTACTGTATGATTTACCCCGTTCCTGACCCAAGACCGGGTTCAGAAAAAGGGCACCAACTGTAAGAAAAGTAAGGCGATAAGAAAAAATCCGTTTCATTAGTGTGCTTCTAACCAGTTTTTACCAACATTTACATCAACTTTCTGTTTAACTTTCAGCGGCATGGCATTCAGCATTTTTTCTTCAACAATTTTTTGCACTTGTGTTACCTCATCAGGACAAACATCGAACACCAATTCATCGTGAACTTGCATTATCATTTTACTTTTCAAGTTAAGCTTTTCAAATTCACGATGTATATCAACCATGGAAAGTTTAATCATATCAGCCGAAGAACCCTGTATTGGAGCATTAATGGCGTTTCGTTCAGCTGCTCCACGCACCGTTGTATTTGCCGAGCGGATGTCGGGTAGAAACCGCTTTCGTCCCATGATTGTTTGGGCGTATCCGTGTTCCCTTGCAAAAGCAATGGATTGATCCATAAATTGCTTAACCCTGGGAAAGGTCTTAAAATAATTATCAATGAGCTGTTTAGCGTCACGCTGCGACAATCCGGTGTTTTGAGCCAGCCCAAACGATGATATTCCGTAAATGATACCAAAATTAGCACCCTTGGCATGTCCCCGCTGCTCACGTGTAACCTCTTCGGGTTTAATTCCAAACAACTTGGCAGCAGTATCCTGATGGATGTCCATATTTTGTTCGAAGGCGGCATTCATGTTTTCGTCCTGACTCAGGTGGGCCATAATTCGCAACTCTATTTGACTGTAGTCAGCGGCTAAAATGACATGCTTTTCCGAGGCTGGCACAAATGCCTTTCGAATGGCTTTCCCCCGTTCGTCACGGATTGGTATGTTCTGTAAATTTGGGTTGGCGCTACTTAAACGCCCTGTGCTTGTAACCGCCTGGTTATAAGATGTATGTATCCGACCTGTATTGGGGTTAACTAATTTTGGCAGCGCCTCTATGTAGGTATTCAGAAGTTTCTGCAACTCGCGGTACTCTAGGATTAAACTAACAATGGGGTGTTTATCTTTTAATTCTGACAATACATCTTCACCCGTAGCAAACTGCTTGGTTTTGGTTAATTTGGGTTTATCGGTTATTTTTAGTCTTAAAAAAAGCAATTCGCCTAATTGCTTTGGTGATGCTATATTGAACTGATATCCAGCATATTCGTATATTTTCCTTTCTATCTCGTCCGAATCGCTTTGATATTGTTGGCGCAAATTGTCAAGTGCCTGACTGTCTATTTTTACACCCGCATATTCCATGTCGACTAACACATTGACCAACGGCATTTCAATTTTTTCGAAAACCGGGATAAGTTCAAGCTTTTCCAACTCGGGTTTCAGTATTTTCCAAAGTCTGAAAGCAACATCGGCATCTTCGCAGGCATAATCCCTTATCTGCAAGGGGTTTAGTTGAGACATGCTGAGTTGTTGGCCTCCCTTTTTCCCCAACAACGAGTCGGTGGTGATTTTCTGCCACTGTAAGTAGTTCATGGCCAGAAAATCAATATTGTGGCGCTGTTCAGGTTCAATCAGGTAGTGAGCCAGCATGGTGTCAACCACTTTAGCCTTAACACAAACGCCATATTTCTTCAATACCAGAAAATCGTATTTCAGGTTTTGACCAATAACTGTTTTTCCTTCATCGCCAAGCAATATAGCAATGGCGTCAACAATTTCTTTATCGGTAAGCCCCATTCCTGTTGAAATATAATAGGCAACACCTTCTTTGGCACAAAAGGATACGCCCACAATGGTTGCTTCTATAGCGTCAAGTCCGGTTGTTTCGGTGTCGAAACTAAACAGCGTATTTGACGAAAAATGGCCAATAAAATCGGTTAACTTTTCCCGTGTGTCAATAAGGTGGTATTCGTGCCCAATATCCGACAGGGTTTTGTAAACTGCTGTTTCGGCAAAAATTGTTTTTTCTTCAGGTGTTCCCATATCCCACAATGTACCCTGCACAGGTGTAGTTTTTGGTGCTGCCGACATAACGAAGCGTTGTTTCAAAGACCTGAATTCCAGTTCGTTGAAAAGCGTGTCAATGGCATTCATGTCTGGTGATGACATTTTCATGTCTTCCAGGGTGAAAGGGGTATCGACATTGGTAATAATAGTGACTAGCTTTTTAGACAACTCTAGGGTATTAACACTTTGTTCAAGTTTTTCTTTTAGTTTACCCTTTAAATTGCTAATATTCTGAAATATACCATCAATATCACCATATTCTCCTACCAATTTCGATGCGGTTTTCTCGCCCAAACCGTCAACACCTTTGATGTTATCGGAAGTATCACCCCACAGGGCAAGAACATCAATTAACTGTTCGGGGCGTTGAATTCCATATTTTTGGCAAATTTCTTCTTTTCCTAACGTTTCGAAACCGGTGCCAAAGGTTCGGGGTTTATATATTTTAATATTATCTTCAACAAGTTGTCCATAATCTTTATCGGGTGTCATAATGAAGACATCGAAGCCTTCGCGAGCTGCTTTTTTTGCAATTGTACCAATAACATCATCGGCCTCAAAACCAGGTTGCTCAACAATAGGAATTCCCATAGCTTTGGCCAGACGGCGGACATAGGGAACGGCAATCCGAACTCCTTCGGGTGTTTCTTCTCGATGTGCCTTATATTCGGGGTAAATTTTATGACGGAAGGTTGGTTGCCCCAAGTCAAATCCAATGGCAAGATAGTCGGGTTTTTCTGTTTTTATCAATTCCAGCAAAGTGTTGGCAAAACCATAAATGGCCGAGGTGTTCATCCCGCCTGAGGTTACGCGCGGATTTTTAATAAAAGCGAAATAGCTGCGGTAAATTAACGCATAAGCGTCAATAAGAAAAAGTTTTTTGCTACTCATGGAGGTGTTTTGATATTTTACCCAAAAGTAAGCAAATTTTCTTGATTTCCTTATAGGGCTACATTCGAATTAAAACAAAGGGTTTTACGGGTAGTCCTCGGTAAATAGAGCGAGCCTCCTCCCTTGGGAGTAATAGAGTGATTTTATAGAAATAAGGGGCAGGCTGCATGGTTTTCAGACTGTCAATCTCTCTCATAACAATTTGTTTTCGCTTGTTCATGAAATATTGACGTACTATCGCTTTGTCCCCGAGGAAATCAGTTTCTGTTTGATGAAATTCTATAATTAAATTGTTACTGAACTTCAGGCTGAAAAACACATCGGATTGATTTGGGGCTGCCGGGGCAGACTCCGTTAGCTGTGCCTCAATAGTATCTTTGGGGGCCTTTTTCAGTACAATTGGAAATTTCTCAATTGTTGACTCGTCGGAAATTACCTGCAAGGGCTTCTCAAAAACCTTCAGACGAATGTCTGGAGGTAGTTTTTTCAAACCGTTATCAAAACTGAAAACCTGCAATCTAACTTCGTGAACCAATACTCCTTTTATGGCCAGGCTAACCGTACTGTCCTTAAAATCAATCAATAGATATATTGAGTCGGATTTTGAAAGGTTAAGCAAGGCCTTATTGAAATCTTTTTCTGCTTTTATATTTCTGTATTTTTCAAAAATTTTCTTTTCTCCTGCCAATACGTGGGCTTTATTGTTCTTATCTTCAGTTATTTTTTCAATATGGGATACAACGGGCCAATACCCGAGAATAAAAAACAATCCAATAACAATTACTGCTTGAAGACCTAAAAATATGTATGTTTTCGGGTTTATAGCCAGAGCTTTTGTTTTTGAAAATATGAAAGAAATAGCGACACTTATTTTGAACAAAGAAGCGCTTAAAAATTTAAGGGTTAGTGCTTTAGTGCTACTTATAAACGCAAATAATTTTGCTAGAAGGTGGCTTGTATTCATTGTTTGTGTTTGATTATCAATTCATTTCGACTTTGTTAAGATAGGATGTAATTTCGGGAAACGCATTTCCCCAGTATTTGTGTATGTCGGCCAAAAGTTCAGAATAATCAATAATATGATTTTCCATGGCGGCTTTTTCAATTTCAAGGGCGGAGGCTTGGGCTTTTTTTATACCAAGGTACCGGAATGAGGTTTTAAGTGTATGGGATAAAATTCGTATTTCGTCGAATTTCTGTGTTTTAATACCTGATTCTAATTCCTTGATTTGAGTTGGGATAGCCTTGGCATACATGTCCAGATACCGTACAAAACGTTCAATTTTTCCGGCCGAGTTTTTCCATAATTGCTGGGGGTCGAGACCAGCAAATACAGGCATGCTTTGTTCTGCAGATTCCACAAAATCTCCTGATTTTGTGGCTGTTGTTTGTGTGAGTTTTAAAATGAATTCAAAGAACACACGTGGCACAAAGGGTTTTGTAATGTATTCATCCATTCCATGTTGCAAACATTTGTGGCGCTCGTCGCTCATGGCGTGGGCTGTCATTCCCAGGATAGGAACTAAGCACAGTGGTTCTCCGAGTTCAGTTCTTATTTTTGTTGTTGCTGTATATCCATCCATTTCGGGCATCTGAATGTCCATGATAATGATATCGTACAATTCATGGCTTGCCAGCTCAAATGCCTGTAGGCCATTCACGGCGGTTTGAATCCGGAATTGAGAACTATAGGAGGTCAATGTGTTTTCGGCAAGGGCAAGGTTTATTTCATTGTCATCAACCAAAAGTATTTTTACATCGCGGGATAAATCGTGCGGATAAATGGGATAATCTGTCTTATTCTCTTCCACTGGATCTGCATCTGATTTTTGAAAAGGAATGGAGACGGTAAACCGACTTCCATTGTCCACTTGGCTTTCGACCTTTATTTGCCCATTTTGTTTTTCTACCAGTCTTTTTACAATAGAAAGCCCCAATCCGGTGCCTCCAAATTTTCTTGTTGTTTCATTACTTGCCTGTGAGAAACTATCAAATATTTTGTCAATTTTGTCTTCAGGGATACCAATCCCCGTATCCACAACTTCAATTGATAAAACAACCATTAATGGGTCAACACTAATATCACAAATATTCACACTTATTCCTCCCGATGGGGTAAACTTAATGGCATTACGTACTAAATTCGAAAGTATCTGGTTTAGGCGCACAGGATCTCCTAAAACTATGGCGTGACGTATGTTTGTAAAATTCAATTCCAATGATAATCCCTGCTTGGCTGCTTCAATTTCCATGTGGTTTCCAGTTGTCCGTATCGATTTTACGAAATCAAAAGGAACGGCATCGAACTCGAGTTTGTCGGCTTCTATCTTCGAAAAATCAAGTATATCATTTACAATAACTTTCAAATTATCAGAACTTTCTTTTATGTAATTTAAGTACTTCTGTTGTAAACTGTCCACTCGTGTATTCATTAACAGGTTAGTATAACCAGAAATGACATTAAGCGGTGTTCGTATCTCGTGACTAGTATTGGCCAAAAACTGTTCTTTCATGCGCGCTCCCTGGCTAATTTGAATGTTCGCCATCAACAGTTCTTCTTTTTGTCGTTGTATGTCGGCGGTCCTTTGTCGTACAATCCCTTCAAGATGCCTTTCATGGGCACGTATTGCATGTACCCTCCAGTTCCAGATGAATGCCACCAGTCCCGAAATCAACAATAGTGATAAAACAATAAACCACGCCCGGGTGTAAAATGGTTTCAGGATTTCGAAATCAAAAGCAGCATAATCAGGAGAGAATTCGTTCGATGAATACCAAGTCCTGACTTTCATGGTGTACTTTCCTGGTGGAAGGTTGGTGTAGTTCACAAAACGTTGACGGGTTGGGGCTATCCAATCAGGATCGAACCCTTCCAAATAGTATTGTAAACGTAGTTTTTGTGGTGCAAGATAATCGTTGGCACCAAAATAAAAGGTCAGATTGTTTTCGAAATGCGGAAGAGTCAATCCATGAGGCAATAAACTCCAGTTAATTATCGAATCAGTATAGTTTCTCCAGTCTATTTTACTGTAATAGAGTTCTACATCCCGAATATAGGCGCGAGGTATTGTTGTCTTAACACTGTCTGCCATGGGATTGTAAATAGTAACCCCTTGTTTGGTACCAAAGAATATTTCTCCATTATTGTTGTAAGTCAACGAGTTGAGATTACATTCGATGCCAAAGAATCCATCCTCGCGCCGGAAAGACCGGATTGTTTGCGGATCACTTCGCACATCTAAGGAAACAATATCGATTCCACGTTCAGTTCCCAATACAAGATTTCCAAACATGTCGTTTACAACGGAATAAATAATATTGGCATCAGACATGGATTCTATGGGAAGATGATAAATGTCTGTGGATCCTATCCGTGTTAATCCTTTTTCTGTTATAACCCACAATTGATTGTTCTTGTCAAAAATCAACGAAGAAATATTATCGGATGGAAGACCATCTGAGGTGGTATAATTCCTGATTTCATTTGCTTTAATGACTGACATTCCTTCGTCAGTTGCCACATATACCTCACGCCCATTCTTCTGTACAATATGATAAACATGATTTCCTGCAAGTCCATTATTCTGTGTGAAATGAACCTCTTTGTTTTTGTTTTTAAAGAATAATCCATGTCCAATAGTTCCTACCCAAAGGTTTCCTGCAGCGTCAATATAAATTGTACTTACTGGTTCTTTAATATTGAGGCTTTCGCGTCTTGATAAATCAACTTTGCCATTGTGGACGATATCAATTCCGCGGTCAGTTCCAACATATACAGTACCTGCTTTATTGGTGTTAATGGTTCGTATAACATTATTACTTAAACCATTGCGTCTGGAGTATAAAGTTCGTCTGTTTCCATCAATACATAACATTCCATATCCATTTGACCCAATATAAAGTTTATTATCAACAGAGAGGTGAATTGCGGTGATAGATGTTGTTTCAATAAATTCGGGTATTTCCATTTTAGTAAACCGGAATCCCTTAAAAACGTATGCACCGGCACCATCAGTACCTACCCACATGTTTTTATAGTTGTCGCAATAAAGGGAATAAACGCGGTTATAGCCAATTCCCTGTTGTGCTGTAATATTGGTGATTTCCTTGCCCGAGAGAATACTAATGCCACCTTCATCAGTGCCAACCCAAATATTTCCGAATCGATCTTCTGCAATAGAGATTATATGATCGTCGTTCAGACCATCATCGGTGGTATATGTTTTATAGTAATATTCATCTCGTGTAATCAGTCCTCTTGTTGTACCAATCCAAATCTGATCGCGTGAGTCAAAAAAGCATATTTCAACGCTAGCACCGGCACTTAGTGGCAGTTTAACTTCTTCGAGATTGATCCCGTCGAAGATTAACAAAGGATTATTATAGGCCGTCAGATAGATCAGATTGTTTGTCCTTGCAGCCACCTTTAAAACTGGAATATTCGTAAGGCTTGGGATTAGATTATAACATCCGGATGAATCGTGATAAGCAAAAACACCATGGTCTGTCGCCATAACAATTGTCTCGTCGGTTCGTTGGGTAATATCCCAAACAAACATGGTATCTAAAATTGATCCGTTATGCGGTTTACGCAGGCTTTTTCCATCGTAATACCGGATGCCCCGGTTGGTGCCAATCCACATGCGGTGTTGCTTGTCGTAAAACAACGACATTGTTGTTGTTCCGGGAAGGCCTTCATTCCGGCCAATATATTGCGGAAAATCGCCTGAAAGAATAGTAATGCCCCCACGTTCGGTGGCGAGCCAAACTCTTCCAAGGGTGTCCTGCTTAATATCAAACACCTGGCTTTGCGATAACCCTTCAGGCAATGAATAGCGTTCGAAATTATAAATTTGTGCAGCCAAATCACTACCCAAAGGGTTGAATAAAAAAAGGGAAACGAACAAAAAGAATTGTAAATATGAAATTCTCTGTCGGAAAAAATAAAACATAGGGCTGCTTAGTCTAATCGTCCTTAATTTCGGTCAACCGATAAATATTTTATCAACTATCTCATATTCTGTCTATTTTGGTAAAATATAAACCGAATTGAGAAGTTTTGGGTTTCGGTCGCTAAAATAAGAAAGATTTTCCGATAAAAGCGTTTATTTCAATGTTTTATTATCCTGGGTCCAATATCTGTTGACCATTTTCTTCTGGTTTTCAACCGGCATATTGTCGGTTTTGGTTAAATTATATTGCAGAGCCTCATCTAAGAATACTGTTTTACCTTCAGGAACAAACAATTTTATATCAATTCTTTTGCTCTGCCAAAACTTGGAAGGTTCCGTCTCAAAATAGGTGTTCAGTTTAAGTGTGTCCTGGCTAACAGTGTACTTATAGTCAATCTCTGCTACACTTTTTTCTGCCTCTAATAGGGTACGGCGTCTTGCTGATTTAGTAATGTGAATTTCAAAATCTTGTGACATTGATTTTTCTATTGCCAGTCGGGGATTCAAATACATAATGGATGCAGTGTCACAGCTGGCAAGACCAATATAGCGGGTGTCGATTTTGAGCTCGTAATCTGAACCATATTGTTGTTTGATACCGGTTACATAGATGGTATCTTTTCCCATGTTATCAATTATTGATTTTGACTCGTTCTTTCCGGTATACTCGGGAAATGGCTTTTTAACGACAAAGAAAACCAGTATAAGGATGGCAGCGATGATCCATAACGAAAAACCAACCGATACAAATGCTTTTCCGTATGCTTTCTTACCCGATAGTGCTCTGATAATGGTCGAAATAAGCATAAATAATGGGATGATTACGGCAAGCAATATGGCAATGAACAAAATTTTAATAAAGAGACTTCCGGCGATCACGGTTTCCAAAAAAGGAATATATAGCATGCCGTCGCTCATAATTCCCAAGGCGCCCAGATCAAAAAACAAAATTGCAACGGCGGCAAGCACAATGGCCAGTCCTGCTATTAGAAATGCAAATCCCAGAATGGCTCCAATAAAACTAAAAAAGGCCATTATGATGACGCCGATGAGCGAAAAAAAGCGTTCAAAGAAATTTCGCGCCTCCTTTCCCCTCTCTCCTTTTGAATACTCGTTAATACGCTGTTTCATGTCCTCGAGATTCTCACGGACTGTCCTTTCAAACTCTTCTTTATCGAAGGGTTCTCCACGCATTTGGGCTTTCTGTTCTTGAGTTTTGGCAACGGGCAAAACAATCCACAATACAATATAGAGCAATAGTCCAAATCCCCAGAAAATGGTAAACAGAACGGTGAGCAGGCGGATTATCCATACATCCACTCCAAGATAAGATGCCAAACCCGAACACACTCCACCAAGAATTACATCATCAGGATCGCGGTGAAGTGATTTGTTGCTCTTCTTGCTGTCTGATTTGGATTGTTCAGGATCAATTTCTTCTGGTTCACCAATGGTTTGTATCAAGTATTGTACGTCTTCTACAGAAACTACCTGTTTTGAGGTTGAGAGCCTTCCCTGTAAAAGTTCGGCAATACGAAGCTCAAAATCATTCATGGTTTCACGGGTTTCTGGAGCATCGCCGAATTTTCGCTTTAACGTTCGGAGATAACGCGATAGTTTTTCATATGCATCCTCATCGATATGAAAAACCATGCCTGCAATGTTCGCTGTTGTTGTTCGTTTCATTTTTTTTAGGTTTTAATGGTTTAGGTGTTTGCGGTACGAATGGTATTGATGGAAAGAATCAAGTCGTCCCATGCAACATTAAGTTGATCAAGAAATTGTCTTCCTTCGGCAGTAATTTCGTAGTACTTTCTTGGGGGGCCTTGTGTGCTTTCCTCCCATCGGTATTGTAGCAATCCGTCGTTTTTTAACCGGTTGAGTAAAGGATACAATGTTCCTTCAACAACTATAAGTTCGGCTTCTTTTAAAAGGCTAATGATTTGTGTTGCATATGCCTCGTGTTTCGCCAGAATCAATAAAATGCAATACTCCAGAATACCTTTTCGCATCTGTGCTTTGGCATTATCAACCTTAATGTTTGTATTGGGTTCGTTCGAAGTCATATCTTCAATATTTTATATTTTCCACAAATTACAAGAATAATCTTAAACAATGTAGTTTGCATGGGCAAATATAATCCATTAAATGCTATTATGCAATACATAGTACATTTTTTTCGTATGGGAAATTCATGTTTTTTATATATCATTACTTAATAAGGTTTTTGAATAATAAATAAATTTTGGCAAATGTGTACTTCTGTACAAGGAACATAAAATGGAGAAATATCTTTCTTGCTCACCTTTTAAAATTGAGATACCGTTCAAACAAACCGATTACTTATTTATGTAAAAGGGAAAGCACAAAAAACCGTCCTATTTTACAGATTACACGAGCAAATTAAAGGCTGTGGTTAACAAAACGGAAATGACGTGAATTGAATTAATGTCCTGCAAATCATTGTTTTTCATTTTTTTTGAGTATATTCGCAAAATAGGCCTGTTCATCCAAATGCCATAATAACGAAAACAAGTATTTATGGAACAGAAAAGTGACCAATTTCAGGAAAAACTGCATCTCTTGAAACGAAGCATCGTCGATTTGAGATTTAGCTTAGAAGATGGAAATCGCGAGGGACAGGAGAACATTTTAAAAAATATAGAAGGTTTGTTGCCCCACCTTGAAAGCTACAGTTCAAAAGCAAATTCAAGTAATGGAAATGATGCGTTGAATATATACCGACAAATCATTGAGACAATAAATGACATGGTTATCTATTATGATACCAACCTAAACTTTCAATGGGCAAACATTTCTGCAATGGAAGGATTAAATATCGATGCAGAAACAACTAGAAAAAAATGTTTTGAAATACTCAATTGCGATCTAGAAAATTCCCCAGATTGTGCCCTAAGGAACACATTAGATTCAAAAGAACCCAAATCATGTCAACAATGTCACAGAGGTGGAAAGTTTTTCACTGTTCAATGTTTTCCAACATTTGATGGGTTGGGAAATATCAACGGGGTTGTTGAAATAATAAAGGATTTGAGCGAGCAATATAAGAAGGAAAATATAATCAGGGAGAGCGAGGAACGCTACAAAAAAATGTTTGACAACGCCAAAGATGCTATGATGCACCTCGATCCTGTAACAGGTCGCTTCACATTGGCAAATCCGGCATTGTTTGACCTTTTTGGAATTAAAGACCTGTGTGAATTCGATTCTCTAAGCCCATGGGACATATCACCCGAAATGCAGCCAAATGGGGTTTTATCGACTATTATGGCCAAAGAAATGATTCACAGGGCTATTGTACATGGTTCGAATTATTTTGAGTGGCAACATAAAAGAAGAAACGGCGAGACCTTTGATGCCAAGGTTTTACTGGTAAAAATAACTCTCAATGGACGCGATTTGCTACAGGCAACAGTTCGGGACATAACGGAGAAAAAAAAAGCTGAGAAGAAGTTAAAAGAAAGTCTTGAACGTTACAAAGCTCTGTTGGCAGCAACTCCGGATCTTATGTTTGTGTACAACAAAGAAGGTGTATTTATTGACTATCATGCATCCAAACCAGAATTGTTGATGTTACCCCCTTCGCTATTCCTCAATCAGCATACAAATGAGGTTTTGCCCGAGTATCTTGCCAAAATTACCCTTCATAATCTAAATTTAGCCATCGAAACAGGTCAACCAAGAGAATACAATTACTCGCTGGAGGTTTCGGGCGAATGGCGTGAATATGAGGCCCGTCTGGTTCCCTTTGATACGAACAAGGCACTTGCCATAACACGAGATGTGACGGAGCGACACAAAAATGAAGTAGCCCTTCAACAGGCACATGAAACTTACCGTGGAATACTTGATAGTATAATGGATGCCGTTTATATCCTTGATAAACAAGGCGTATTTCTTTCCACCAACAAAACAGTTGAACAGTGGTATGGTCTTAACCGTGAGCAGATAATTGGGCAAACCCCAGCGTTTCTGGCAGCTCCTGGCATGAACGATCTTGGAAAAGTTTTTCATGATTTACAAGAAGCCTATAATGGAAAATCAAGCCGTTTTGAATTCTGGGCTAAGCGATCCGACGGATCCATTTTCCCTAAAGAGGTTGTCCTGACAAATGGCATCTATTTTGGCAACAAAGTGGTAATTGCCGTAGGAAGGGATATTACCGAAAGAAAAAAAACAGAGCAGCAGTTAAAACACCATTCTCAACTGCAACAAATATTGATGGAGATTTCAGCAAATTATATTAATCTGCCTCTCGACAGGGTTGATGACGCTGTGAACGACTCACTTTCAAAATTGGGAGAGTTCGTAAATGCGGACAGAGCCTATGTGTTTAACTACAACTTTGAGAAAGAAATCTGCACAAACACCCATGAATGGTGTGCTCCGGGAATTGAGTCAGAAATAAAATTCCTACAAGCCGTGCCCCTTTCCTCAATGACAGAATGCATTGACATGCACAAAGAAGGAAAGACAATGTATGTTCCCGATGTTTCAGCCATGCCTGCGGGAAAGTCCAGAGAAATTCTTGAACCTCAAAAGATTAGAAGTCTTATAAATGTTCCTATGATGCACAATTCCTCCCCAATTGGTTTTGTTGGGTTCGATTCGGTTAAACAAACTCATTCCTATTCTTTTGTGGAGCAGCAATTGCTGGAAGTATATGCACAGATTTTGGTAAACATAAAATTACGAAAACAGGCTGGCGAGGAATTAATGCATACGCTGTCACGTGCTGAGGAAAGTGACAAATTAAAAACAGCATTTTTAGCAAACATAAGTCACGAAATAAGAACTCCTTTAAATGGGATTATAGGCTTCACGTCTTTGATTGGTACGCCTGGTTTGACGCCGGAAAGGCACAATTACTACTTAAACATAATCACTTCTTCGGCAAATCAATTGACAGGAATTATTAACGATGTTGTCGAAATAGCCAAAGTAGAAACCGGGCAAATAAAGCTATTCGAACAGGAGACTGATGTGTGTAAAATTATTAAAAAATCAACTGAGCATTACCGAAAACAAGCCGAACAAAAAGAAATCGAAATCACTGCAAATTTACCCGTTGGCATTAAAGAGTTAATAGTTGTTGTTGACAAAGAGAAAATTGCAAAAGTGTTAAGCAACCTAATAAGCAATGCCATAAAATTTACAGAAAAGGGAAGGGTAGAAGTTGGATTAAAAGTACAGGAGGATTTTCTTGAATATTATGTAAAAGACACAGGTATTGGAATCAGCCCATCACATCACGGCCATATCTTTGAACGATTCCGACAGGTTGAAATTGAAGCATCGCGCCGTTATGGCGGAACCGGACTTGGATTAACCATTGCCAAAGCCTATGTGGAGGCTATGGGTGGGTCAATTCACGTTTTTTCTGACATTTATAAGGGCTCTACCTTCTTTTTTACTATTCCTATAAAAACAGCCGAACGGGTAGATATAACAGAACATACCGGGATAAAAGAAACACTTAACCTGAAAGGGAAAAAGTGATTGTGGCCGACGATGAAGATTCGAACTTTAATCTTATACGAGAGATGTTCTCTGAAACAAAGGCTACGCTGGTTCATGCTAAAAATGATCGACAAACAATTCAGCAAGTTGTTGAAATTAAACCCGATTTGATTTTAATGGATATTAAAATGCCAGGCATGGAGACACTGGAAGTTGCACGACAAATTAAAAATCTATTTCCCAAGATCTTCATTGTAGCAACAACGCCCGGTGGCAATGCCGCCAACAAAGAAAAGTGCTCGGCCAGTGGTTGTGACGGATATATCACCAAACCAATCAATAAAGAGTTGTTGATGAGAATCGTGTGGGAAGCAATGGAGCATGGGGTAAAAAACGCCACAAAGTAATGATTCTTGATCAATTAATTGTCAATTTGTGAAACAATTAGCTTTAATCGTTGCAACCATTTCCACACTATTGGCTTACTTGGCCAACGAAGTAAACATTCGGGCTTTGAGCACTGACGGAATACAACTCCGCGACAACGAGACGGTGATAACAGCCGACGATATTAGTTATATTCGACCTGCCATTAATTTTATAGAATGCGGGCAATTGAGGGACAATTCACCAGGAATGGGCGCTTTTCTTGCGCGTTCGCCCGGATATTCTTTTATTATTGCCGTGTTGGGAAAAATCTTTGGAACACAGAATATTCTTTTTGCACTCAAAATCGTCCAACTCTGTTTATTCTTTATTACTGTCCTGCTGTTGTTCTATTGTTCTTTTTATGTTCTTGGAAGTAAGCGGTGGTCTTTGTTACTAACAGCATTGTATGGTGCCACAGGAATTTCATCAGGCTTTGTTTATTATTCGCTTACAGAAGGGGTTACTCCTATGCTGGTGATACTCTATTCCTTTTTGCTTTTAAGAGCAGGAAAAACAGAAAACCGGAAACAAAAATTGACGAACTACATTGGAGCTTCCTTGGTTTTTTCCATAGCGCTTTTTACCCGACCTGTACTTGGCATAATTGGACTGGCAATTCCGGTGTCCATCTATTTCGATTTCCGGGATAAACCCAAAAAACTGGCTTATATGATAATCATTACCGGCATAGTTTCAGCAAGTCTGATAACAGCCTGGCAAATAAGATGTTTTTCAATTATCGGCGGTTACACGGGATTGTACCCTATCTATTATACAGAAAATTCAAATTCGTGTTTTCGCCCGACACATCAAGCATTCTGGGAGCTTTGCAAAAGCTGGGGTGAGGAAGGATCCCGTTTTCATGGCTATATGGTTCCATTCTGGACCAAAGCAATTCAGGGCGAAGATGCTTCTGTTGAAATAAACAACATAATAAAAGCTTTCCCAAAGGAAGTAATAGACCACTTTGGAGAGGTAAGAATAACGGATGTGTTGCAAGATTACGAGAAATCAATACACCACCAACGTTATTATTTTGATAACCAACTACCTATGCCCAAGGAAATTCCGGAAATGGAAGCCAAAACGATTAAAAAGCTGAAAGGAATGACCGCTGAGTTTCGCCATAATCATTGGCTCCTTCATAACATAGCAGCGCCATTAAAAGTTTATAAAAATCTTGCATTTCATTCAAATCTTTCGCTCTATATTTTTCAAAGAAGCTTTCGGGGACATGTTTTAATGGAATTATTAAGAACACTTTGTTTTACGGTACACTCAGGCGTATTTGTTCTTCTCTTTTTTGCCCTGTTTATGAAAATGAACGTAACCCAAAAAACAATTGTGGCAATGGTACCCGTTTTATATATCTTATACCTAATCTATTTCCAACGGGGGATCGAAGAGCGATACTCCTTGCCTGTCCTATCCCTTGTTTTTATCTCTTCAGGTTCAGTTCTAAAATTGCTTGTCGAGAAATGCTACGGTATTTTTAATCGAAAGCCGTAAACCCCATTAAATTCTTACACCTAATGCCAACACATCGTCAATTTGTTCGTTTGCGCCCTTCCATTCATTGAAGGTGCGCTCTAAATTTTCCGATTGGGCTTGCATGTCTAAATGACTGCTTTTTAGAATTAATTCCCGCAACTGCTTCTCCATAAAACGGCCACCTTTTGGCCCACCGAACTGCGAAATCAGACCGTCAGTAAATACGTAAAGGATATCGCCCTCGTACAACTGTATCGTTTTTTCCGTAAATGGTTTTTCTTTTACATATATGCCAACAGGCTGTGGATCGGGCTCCAGAATTTCCAGAACAGGTTCTAGTTCATTGTCTTCGTGGCGCACTAACCAAAGCGGTATATTTGCTCCTGAGTAACTCAACTTCAAAGTGGCTTTGTTAATAATGCAAAATGCAATCTCTATCCCATCGTCCTGATCCGATCTTTTTCCTGTTTGGTTAAGAGACTCTTTTACCTTAGCCCTCATTTCTTCAAGAGCTAAGTTTGCATGCGATCCAATCTTACGGTGAATAATTTCATTTAAGAAAGCATACCCAAGCATGCTAATCAATGCACCTGGTACACCATGTCCGGTGCAATCAGCAACGGCAATATAAATAGAGTCTTCGTTTTGTTTTATTAAATAAAAATCGCCACTAACAATCTCGCAGGGTCTGTAAAAAAGAAGAAATTGTTTAAAAACGGCTTCAATGGATTTAACGTCTGTAAGAACTGATTGTTGAATTAATCCGGCATATTCTATGCTACTCGTGATTTTCTGATTCTGCGAATCAATCTCCTCATTTTGGGTAATTATTTCTTCCTTTTGTTGCAGAATTTCCGCATTAAGCTGAAGGAGTAATTTGTTTATCTCTAGTTGTTTTAATTTACTTTGGTAAATGTACCCGGCAAAAATGGCTACTACAATAAGTGCTAAAACCAAAACTGCAACATATATCCTTTGTCGAAGTGTATCGGATTTAGCATTAAGGATAGCCAACCTTTGGTTTTCTATCTGTAGTTTTTGATTTTCTATTTCTTGCTGCTTTTTCTCTGTCTTGTAGCGGGTTTCCATTTCGGCCAAAACCTCTGTTTTTTCTGCTTTGTATAAGCTATCGCGAATTTCTATTAGTTGTTCAGCAAATTCAAAGGCCTTGTTAACATTACCCAAAGCTTTGTATGTGTCAATCAATCCTTCTGTAATTGATTTCTGTATTGTTAAGGAACCTGTTTTAACGGCTATATCCCAAGCCTTGAGTCCATACGCTAACGATAATTGACGGTGATTGTTTGCCTGCTCCGAAAACCCACTTTTCAATTTTTGATTAGCAATTAAGAGGTGTAACCCGGAAATATTTGAAGTAACTGCAGCTATACCATGCACATCGCCAAGTTTTTCCCGTATTTTTAATGATTTTTCGAAATAATCGATCGCCTTAGGAAGGTCTCCTGTGTTTTTATACACAAGACCCATGTTGTTATAGTTGTCAGCAACTCCTATGTTATCATTTAGCTCGGAATAAATAGGCAAAGCTAATTGGTAAAATTCAATTGCTTTGTTGTAGTCTTTTAATTCGGAATGCGCCAGACCAATGTTGGTGTAGGATCCGGACATTCCTTCCTTGTCGTTAAGATCCTCTCTTATTTTCAAGGCCTTCATGTAATATTCAATGGCCTTTTCTGTACTACCCTGATCGGCATACAAGTTGCCAATGTTGTTGTAGCAATGGGCTATACCGTTGTTGTCCAGCAATTCTTCCTTTATTTTTAAGGCATTGATGTAGCTTTCTAAAGCTTTGTCAAATTTTCCCTGATCGGTAAAGATCAAGCCCATGTTTGTAAAGCAATTGGCTATTGCGTTGTTGTCACCTAACTGTTCTCTTATTTTTATTGATTTTTGGTAAGCTTCGATGGCACTATCAAAATCGCCCTGGTAGTAGTAAACAATACCTATATTGTTAAGGCATCTGGCTATTCCAGAAAAATCTGATATCTCTTGCCTGATTTTAATTGATTCATTGTAAAATTCTATGGCTTTATCCGAATTTTCTTTCTCAGCGAAAACACGACCCAGGAAGAAATAACCGTTAACGATACCCTTTTTCGCTTCTAAATTGATATCCTTGTTGTTGGAACGAGTGAAAACCTCGAACGCTTTTACTGATTTATGATAATATTCAACAGCCTTTTCATATTTTTTTTCCAAAAGGTATGTGTCTCCTATCCGGAATAGAAAATGGCCTTCTTGCAACCGAAGATACTCAGAACGATCGTTAATGGAAACCCTTTTTAACAATTCAATGGCTTTTTCTGTGTAATATCGGTTTGAGTCTGGTGCTGTTTTAAGATACATATCCCCTAACTGAATGTACCCAAATACCTTTAGCGAGTCATCTGGTTCATTCTTTATTGCTTTGGTTAGACTATCAATTGCGTTTCTTTGAGAATTTGCGATAGGCAAAAATCCTAAAGATAAAATGACTAGTAGAAGAAAAGAATATGTCCTCATGTGTATTGTATTGTTTAGTCAGCCTGTTCTAAAATCTTTTGCAATAAATCGTTCAGATGAACATTTACAACAAAACAGAGGACAACCGTGTTTGCGGTTCATCCAATCTAAATTTTTTGCAATATAGCAAAAGATTTGCGTTTTGTCCTAAATAATTTTAGTTTATCAATCAGTCATTTCCGAACGGCGAATCTTTAGAACCACTAAATTTATACCTTTGCATGTTCCAAAATAAAAGGATAAAAGTATGGAAAAAAGAAATACCGTTCGGATTACCAAGGAGTTCTCATTCGAAATGTCCCATTTACTCAAATACCATCAGGGTGGATGCAGAAACATCCATGGGCATAGTTACAAATTGTTTGTGACAATTATAGGAAAACCATGTGAAACGAAAGACAGTCCGCAAAAAGGGATGCTCATTGATTTTGGGGAATTAAAAAGAATTATCCACAGATTAATAGTTGAACCGCTTGACCACGGCTTAATGGTTTCTGAAGACGCCTATAATGGTTCATTTCTTGAAACATATACCGGTAAGTTAATTTTAAAACCCTATGAGCCAACATGCGAGAACCTTGTTTCTGATTTTTCCCGGGTCATTGAAAAGGAATTGCCAAATCACGTCAGGCTACACAGCATAAAACTTTATGAAACAGCCACAAGTTACACGGAATGGTTTGCCTCCGATAACGATTGACATCTTCAATAAATAAAAACCTTTGACCCTATTTCCAAAGCTTTATAGGCTGCTTTTAAATCATCGTCGCCCAATCGTATGCATCCATGCGTCACGGGCATTCCCAAAAAACGCTGATAGAGAGTTCCGTGTATTAAATAACCCTGCCCAAGGCTCATGGCATAATCGCCCAATGTTCCTGATTCATATCTGTCTGGCGATCCTTTGGGTGGGATTGGTAATCCTTCTTCAATGAAAGCCCAGTCAGGTTTAATCCAAACGGGGTCTGTCACTTTTCCCTGAATTCGAAACATGCCCTTGGGTGTTTTAAAAATAAACTGCTTGTCGTCGCCCGCATGTAGAAGAGTATAACTTCCTGTTGAACAAAGACCTTGGCGTAGAATTTTTTTTCTTGATCTTAAAACAAATGTGTTTTGGGTGGTATTGACAATGAAGTATGGCTCTTGGGGAGTAAGTGATTGCAAACGCTTTTGGGATTCGGAAACAGCTCTGCTTATTTTTACAATTTCTTTCTTAAGAAAAATTGTATCCGGATTTTGAATGTCGGAATAGGAATCAGGGATGGACACAAGAAGAAAGGCTTTTTCTTTGAATTGTTCAGCATGGTAAAAACCCAACATGATTGTTCCAAAGGAAGTAACAATAAGGAATAACGCAAATATCCATCGAGCCAGATGAGACTTTTCTGAATTGGATTTACGGTCATTTGAAAATGTTGAAACTGTCGAATCCATGCTGATGATGTGTTTTAATATCTTTGCAGATAGGTGGTTTGCTAATTGAACGGTTTATTCTAATCCGGTAACTTCAGAAAAAGGCTTTAAGGATCCCACAATGGCTAATCGGGTACCCTCCGGGCACAAGGAAAAAAGCTTGTCCATGTCTTTATTTTCAAGGGCAACACATCCCTCCGTCCAATCGGCCCCCCTTCCACCATGACCATGTATTTCTATTAAACCACCAATGTCGGCCCTGGCTGGTATTTGTTTCTTGGCCTTGGCTTCAACAAACCTTTTTTTATCATCATCGTTTGGGTAGTTTATGAGTAGGGCTTTGTGATATTTTGTTGATTTTCCGGTTTTTCTTTTTGTAATATGGTATAGGCCTTCTGGTGTGGCCATGTCTCCTTTATAACGTTTAAATCCTATCCAATTTGCGCCAAGTTCGGCCTCGAATTCATGAATCAGTTTTCCCGATTTGTAAACCAGACAAATTCGCGAAAATTTGTCAACCACCAGTGCAACACACTGATTTTCTTTCGAATGTTTAATCATTTCTTCCTGTTGGCTTTTCCAGGTATTGAAATAAGAGAAATATTCTTTAACAATTTCAATGGTTTGCTTTTTTAAATGCTCAATTTTTGGTTTAATAGAGACAATAATCTTTTGTGAATGAAGGTATTCTTGTCTGTTAAATAATTCCTGAGCTTCAGAAAGCTGAAGCTTTTCTGGTGTAAGTTTTTCTCTAATCTTATGATTTACAGGTAATTTTTGGCTGAGGTTGTCAACAAGGTCCGCATCAATCTTCAATTGTTTAAGGGATTCGGATAGCTCCTCGGCTAAACTTTTTCTTGTTTTCTTTGCTTTGTCAATGGCTGATTTGGCTTTTTGGGCAGCATCGTGCGACAACTTGTTAACTTTTGAAAAATCGCGAAAAGCCATCGCTTTTTCATTTTGCTTTTTCCACTCATCAATTGCTTTTCCCCAACTCTTTTCAGCTTCAATCAATTCTCGGGATGCATATTTTTCGGCTTGTTCCCTACGGGCTTTGCTGATTAAATGCCTGCTGTTTTCAATACTTTCGTGGGGTGGCTTGTCGGAAAGCATATCAATAGACCATAGAATGGTCGCTGATGCAGCAACAATAATAAGCGTAAGATATATTTTCCGGTTTCCTTTAAACCAAATACGCATAAAAACAGAAAATTTAGAAATTGTAATTAAACAAAGCCCCCAATTTTAGAAACCGGAGGCTTGGGGCAAAGGTAGTTAAAAAATCAAAAAACGGCAACTAGAGTTGCCGTTTGAGTATTATCTGCGTTTTTTAGTTTTTGCAATTGCAGCTTCAAGTTCAGCTTTAATTGATTCTGCTTTAGTTTTGGCAGCAGTAACTTTATCTTTTGCTGTCAAATAATCGCCATTGGTAACCAATGTGTTAACTTCATTTAATGAAGCTTCAATTACTGTAATATCATTTTGAATAGCTTCAAGGGCAGCTTTTCCTTCTTTTCCTTTAGGGGCTTTTTTAACCAATTCTTTGTTTTCAGCAATAAGGGCAGTAACGGCAGTAACAGCTTCCTGTACTTCAGTCCTTACTTGTGCTTTGCGTTCTTCGGTTTTAGTTTTCAGAGCTTCTGAGGAAGCAATTACACCGTTCAATTTCTCTACAACGGGTTTGTAATCGCGTGTAATGAAGAATTTTGATTTTTCAGTTTCAGCCGCGGTAACAGATGCATTCAATTCGTCTTGAAGAGCATTGAACTCATCAGCTACATAACGGTTGCCTTCAACTGCTTTTACTGACTCAACAGCTGCTTTTGCTGCGTCAAGTTCTGGTTGGGGAAATTTTGCACAGCTTGTGAACAATACTGATGCTACTGCCAATACGGCGATGATTGATTTTTTCATTGTTTTAGAATTTTTATGGTTTATACTCGTTTTTTTCGGTTTTTAACCCACGCATTTGCATCAACAGATGTGCCAAAAACTGTATTGTGCTGTTATACTATTATTTACAGTTTATATTCAGTCATATATTGAAGACAATTTGGATAAGATTGTTTACTGGTTGTAAATAATCTTTACACACCCGGCTGCTGTAGTCGAGTTGCCCACCAATCAAATTACTACTTTCGTGGTATTGATTCGTAATTGAACCAGAGGTAGTTTTACCAAAGAAAAGTAAACAGGTTACTTTTAATCAAATCAAACAAATAAAACTAAAATGATTCTGTTATGAAGAAAAACCTATTCATGGCTATTGCATTGTTTTTCAGTGCATACCTTTATTCAGCCGACAATTTCAAGACCCTGCACAAAGTAGAACTGCCCTTCAAACCTTCGGTGCAGTATTACCAACACACCTCGGATTTTAAATTTTTCTTATGTTCATCGAAAACAGACATGCTCATGTTCGATGGAACAACAGGAAAAATTCTTTGGTAGGTAAATTTTGAAAAGGAGTTTGGAGATAAAAAGTTCTCGAACCAACTTTGGAACAAACATGCTAACGTTATTTTACTTTTCGATGAGGATTCCCGAAAAGGGGTTGCTCCAAAGATTTTCATTGATGGAAACACCGGAAAACTTTTGTGGAAAAGTGACAAGTATGTTTCCGACTTCGGGAAATACGAACTTTCAGAAGGATTTATAAATTATTACGACGCTGAAACGAAAGGCGTAATTCTACCCACGAAAGAAAAAGTGGACTTCGTAAATGTTTTTAACGGGGACGTTATTTGGAGCAAAGAGTTTGACTTATCGGGCAAAGCCAAGCATTTCGATAGTTTTATAATGGCCTATTACGACTTGGTAAAAGTTAACCTGGGTAAGGATGACGCAATTTATCTTACTACAAATGAAGGAAAAGAAGTTCCTGATATAGACACGTACTTCAACAAGAAGAAATATCTTGCTGACAGAAAACACTCTATAATGATTAACATTCCCGAGAAGAATATGTATGTCTTGCTGCAAGGTGAAACATCCACGTTTTAGTCCATTCTTGGTGCTGATTTGCCAAACTGGAAAATGAATTTCATTGCATACGACATGACCACCAATAAAGAACTGTGGAGAAAAGTACATAAAATATCGTATGTGTGAGGATGTCTAAAAAGGCAGCCTCTTTTTTTTAGTGTATTGCATTTGAATAAAC
>JBBISE010000027.1:0-28310 GCA_037441445.1 Salinivirgaceae bacterium | reverse complement strand
TGTCTTTCCCGATGGCTTCGGATATCTGCTTTTGCGTGTAAGCTTTTTCTTTCATATGTTTATAATTTTTCGGTTTACGGCCATATGGAACTTCATGCCGACTTTAATCATGCTCTTGTGTGTCGAAAAATCGGTTGTCGGCATGGGCGTTTCATATGTTCAAAATTTTTCAGTTTAAGGTCATATGGAACTCACATGCTTAATAATCATGCACTTGTGTGTCAAGATTTGGTTGGCATGTTCGTTTCATTTTGGGAACGCAAGCGCCCTTGCTCATGGCTCTAACCGGTATGCCATATCACGCCAACGCCTGGCCCGCAGTTTTGTCAGGCCATAGCGCATCCGGCATTCGAACACCTCGTTTACCAAGGTTTTGTGATTTCCGAAAAAAACAACCAAGTAAAAAATACATTTTTGATTGACTTTTTCAGCAAGCCCTAGTTGTGGTATGCTGAAAAATAAAAACAAATCTCTCGATTCACAGCCACCTACTTTTAGTTTTTCTAACATTTTGCTTGATCAAAAAGTTGGAAAGACTAAAAGAGTAAGAATTTTTCGTTGTTGAATTGAAAACCATATCCTTTGAAGAAGTCTGTTACATCGTTAGCCATTGCAATAATTGCAATCCGACTCATACTGATACAAAAACAGACACGATATGTGCTTGCGGTTTGGGAACCTGTGAGAAGTAGAAATATAGGTAAACGTGCCTTCCGATTTATCGCAGCAGCCACCAGGCAATAAAAAATAAAATCAGAATGATGACAAACAACCGGACGCTTGACGATTGTGATGTCTTGCGCCGCGATGCTATGCTTTGTCTGAATGCACCATGAATGCTTGTTTTTCCGTTGTCTATTCCTTTTTCCTTTAAATGTTCGGCCTTCAATTGTTCACGCTCTTCGCGTTCGGGATCAAAATAACGGGGGATATATTTAAACTGTTTGGGTTTGGGCAGATGAAAGAACTTTACTTTTAACATGGGTCTGGTTTTACTTTATTACATTGTTATTCCGGTAACATGGATTGAAGGTAGGTGGTTTGATACAAGTCTATGATTTTTATGCCAGAATAGAAATACTCAATAATTTCAGTACAATTTTTTCCCTTCCTGGCCATTTCCATGGCACTTTCCTGCGACAGGCCAACACCATGTCCGTAGCCTTTCCCCTCGAAAACAATCTTGTTTCCGGACGTTTCGAACGAGAAAAAAGTTGATTTTAGCTTAAACGCCGTTCTGATATCGGATAGAAGTACAGGTTGATCATCAATCAGGGCAAACCGTTGACGTTTTGGCTGACTGAATGAGAATTTTGTTTTATCGTTGTACCTGACGTTGGCGTTTTTCAGGAAGGTAAACCAGTCATCCATAGCTACGGTTTCTTTCCATTGGCTATGCTTTTGTTTGTCGAAATACTCATCGGGTTTTCCCCTTAAGTAGGGCATGGTTGTGCTCCAAACATCCTCGCTGTTGGCGGTGTGTCCGCCACTGTTGGCGTGAAAGGCTGCTGTAATTAGCATGCCCTGATTGTCAACAATAACCATCCCCTTGGTATCATCAATGGCTTTTAAAATGGGGCCATGTTCAATTCCAAAACCTTTGTAAACCTGACAATGGACTTCATCACAAAGGTGAAAACCCTCGTGTTTGTGCCTTTCTAGGTGGCTTAAAGCATAAGTCCGGCAGATAATTGCCTGCGATTTGTAAAATTCAGGCAAAGCCCTGACCCCCGACTCGGCTTCGACTACACCGGCAAGATATTCCTGAAAAGGAACAATATTCACCGCGGTCATACGGAAGGCCGTGTCAGTCCATATTTCGAAACTGCCGTAGTATTTTCGGGCCTGCAATACCGGGTAAATCGGCTCCAATACCATTTTGGCCTCTGTGTTGGCCGCAGAAATCGTAATCTTCGAGTGAACTCCCAGGTGTTGTGCCGAATTCCAAAGGCTTATTTGGTCGCCAATTGCAGTAACAAACAGAATGTCAGATGGTTGCATATCAATGCGCAGCGAGTCCTGGTTTGTTAGCATGTAGGAACCCTCCTGCACTCTGAATATCAATGTCCTGAGTTCAAAGTTGCGATATTGTCCTACACGAATGTTTTGACCAGTCAAGGATAAGGTGGCTGCCAATACTAAAAACAAAGGTAACAATACAGTGGTAGCCGTTGGAATTTTCTTCTTTATGCCTTGCAAATGCTTTTTAAACATGGGTTTATCAGAGGTTATCCGCTGCTTGGGTTTTCAATTTCAGCGTGTGAAAATAGTGATTTTTACGATTGTTCCTGTAGCGAATTCACAATATTTTGGGCAGCACGCTCGGAAGCTCCCGGTTTTCCAAGTATTTCCCGAAGGTTGGCGTAGTCGGTCAACATTTTTTGTCGGTTGATGCCTCCGGTAATAATTTTCGCTAATTCCATAACCAGTTGCTTGTGGTTGAAGTGATGCTGAAGCAACTCGGTAACACATAAGGTATCCAGTATCAGGTTTACCAGCGAAACATATTTTATTTTGCGAAAAACGATTTTTCCAACTATATAGGCCAAAATCCCTCCACCTAATTTGTAACAAACTACTTGCGGTGTACCTATCAAAGCCGTTTCGAGCGTTGCTGTCCCGCTGGCAACCAATGCTGCATCGGAGTGTAAAACAAGCTGGTAGGTGTCGCCAAACACGATTTTAAACCGGTTTGATTTTGTAAATTGCTGGTAATATGCAGATTCGATTCCCGGTGCACCTGAAATAACCAGTTCGTAGTTTGGAAAACGTTCGGCCACGCTGAGCATAGTGGGCAATAATGAACTGATTTCCTGTTTACGGCTGCCTGGTAAAATGGCAATGATTGGTTTGCCGGTAAGCTGGTACCTGCTAATAAATTCGGAACGGGGCTGGTCTTTCTTTAACGTTCGTTCAAGGCTGTCCAGCAATGGGTTACCCACATAATCGATGGGGTAGTTGTGTTTCCTGTAAAAATCGACCTCGAAGGGTAATATAGAATACACTTTATTGACAAATTGCTTGATTTGCTCAATTCTGTGTCCCTTCCATGCCCAAATTTTGGGAGCAATGTAGTAGTAAACCCGAAAACCTTTATTGTGGGCAAATTCGGCTATCTTGAGATTGAAACCGGGATAATCGACCAAAATAACCACATCGGGGTTCCATTCTACAATGTCCTGTTTGCACTGTTCCATAAGGCGCAGAATGCGGCGGAGGTTCAGAATTACAGCAGCGTAACCAATGTAGGCAATGTCTTTGTATTGGACTACAATATCGGCCCCTTCGGCTTGCATTTTTTCGCCTCCCCAACCCCTAATCAGCGCCGACGAGTCGTACATTTTTATGGAACGAACAAGGTTTGCGGCGTGTAAATCGCCGGAGGCTTCACCGGCAATGATGTAATACTTCATTTGGTTAAATTTTCTATCATCCTAGTTTCCCCGCTCGCAGCACAAATACGGCAATGGCAAATATCATGTTAATGGCAATAAGTCCTTTCCCTGCCTGATACCGGTCGGTTTTCATCAGCCAGAAGAACAGAATCAGGTTTGGAACGGCGCACAGGCTAATGAGCGACGATAACATTTGCCCGTAGCTTAAGAAAATCGAGAATTTTTCCCACGACCCAAACCTAAACCAGTTGGTTATGGTAAACAAGGCAAAAACCAGCGTGGTTATGGCCAATCCACCAAAGAACCCGTGATAAAACCGGTTGAATTTTTTTGGAATGTTACTCATGGCAAATTCCCTTTAAATACCCCATAACCTGGTGTGCCGTAAAGTCGGCATGAATGGGGACAATGGCCACGTAGTTATTTTCAAGTACCCATTCATCGGTTTCGGGGTTTCCAACTTCGAAATTTTTGAAGTTTCCTGTTAGCCAGTAATATTCGCCTCCGTGCGGATCGACCCGTTTTTCAAACTCTTCTTTCCAAATTCCGTGGGTTTGGCGGCACACTTTCATTCCTTTTATTTGTTCTAGTGGAATGTTGGGAACGTTGACATTCAGGCTGGTATATTCGGGCAGTCCGTTTTTTAAGATTTTTTGGAAAATAATGTCAACATAGTGTTTGGCGGCTTCGAAGTTGGCATCGGCCGAGTGGTCTAAAAGCGAAAACCCAATGGAGGGCATCCCGTTCAGGCAAGCCTCGATGGCTGCGCCCATGGTTCCACTGTAAATAACGCTTATGGAGGCATTGCTCCCGTGGTTTATTCCGCTGACCATGATGTCAGGTTTGCGGGGAACAACCTGGTTCAGACCTAATTTCACGCAATCGACCGGGGTTCCGTTGCATTTCCACATTTCAACTCCGGGTTTGGAATAGACGTGTTTTAGCCTTAGCGGGCGCTTTATGGTTATGGCGTGCGACATCCCCGACTCGGCACTCTCAGGGGCAACGGCAATAACATCGCCGTATTTTTCAACCACTTCAATCAGGGCGCGGATTCCTCCGGCGTAAAAACCATCGTCGTTCGAGATAAAAATCAGGGGGCGGGCATTTGTTGGGGACATTATTTCGGAATTTTTGTTTACAGTGCACAAAGATAGCGAAATTTGCACAAAGGACGAGGTAATTTTCGGCGGTCTGATGAACCAAAAATTTTTTCCGCAACGTTTTATTTTAAGTGAGGCCCTTAAGATGTCCGAACTGTCATGCTGAGCGGAGTCCAAGTATGGCCCACCCGAAAAGTCATGATAGTAGCATAAAGTGAAGAATGCCCCCCTTCGACTCCGCTCAGAGTGACACAAAAAAGCAGGCATGCTGAACGCAGTCGAAGAAGAGCCGCACTAACCATCAAGCACCCTTCAAGTGCCTCAGGGGACGATATCCGGTCACTGAGCGGAGTCGAAGTGACCATTTTTAAGGAACTTTCGATACCATCAGGACGACCCTATTAACACCCACCCGCCGAAACCTTCACTACTTTTTTCACTTCCGTATTGGATACTGGGGTTGTTGTGGTTTGGTTGAAATAATTCCGGTAGTTAAAACGCTGTTTTTCTGCACTATAAAAACGCCAAGCATCGGGTTTTTCTCCTTTGACTACCTGTTGCAACAGGGCGACGTTTCCGTTAACAGCTGCGGCCGATATTCCCTTGAAAGTGATGAATAATGCGGCCTGGTAAGTTTTAGCCTCTTCGTTTCCCACGAACACGATATTGCCATGTTCGTTCATTTTTTTCAACATTTCCGGACTGCCCAATTTCCCGAACGGAATATTCACTGAACCTTCCAGATTTCCGGCCTGAAACTCCTCTTCGGGGCGCAAATCAACAATCGTAAACTGTTGTTCTCTTGCTTTTATCCTATCGGCAAATTCCCCGGGTGTGAGGCTTTTAACGTTCAGCGACGAATTGGGAATGGCGTAGTCCGATTTTGTGTAACCCTGCAGCAGCACAAAAAATAGGGCTATTCCGGTCAGTATTACTATGGTTTTTCGTAGATCATTCATAGTTAGTTTGTTTGAATGAGTTTATGATAGAGACGTAGCACGCTACGTCTTTACAAAATTCGTTTATTTTATTAAGTTTCCCAGAAACGCAGCATGCTGCGTCAATTCAAAATTAATTTTCAAATTCCTATTCCCTAACATCCCCCTGCCGAGGCTCCTGTTTTCACCTTTTTGGTTTCCACCGGCGCTGGACGTGTGGGTTGCTCCGATTTTTCGTTTTTAAAATAACGGGCCATTTCGGTACGGAACCGTATTTGGTCGGCTTCGCGCTCTTTCCAGGGCAGGCTATTCGGAATTTTTGTGTGAAAAATATCTTGTACGAATTGGTTTAACCCGCCTTCGAGAACATACACATTTCTGTAACCAGCGCGTGCACAAAGCAGTTGGGCTTTGGCAGCTTCAACACCACCAGTGCTGACCAAAACCACCTTCTCCAGAGGCGAATCAAGAAGTTCTTTCCATTGGCGGTTTAAAACCTGACTGACAGGAACATTTACCGATGTTGGCAAACTGAAATCAGTAAATTCAGCCTCGGTACGCACGTCCACTATCCTGTATTTCTGATATTTATGTTTCATGAAGTAGGCCAGCTCATCGCTGGTAACCACGTTTTTCTTATCCGAAAGGTGTTGAATCAACGTTGCTTCATCGACTTCATCAAAACGGTTAGCTTTTTCAACCGGCAGGAAAAGGACAACGAAAGCAAGAACCAATGCCAGCGATATTTCCACAGCGTAACTCGGGTAAGCAGTGTTGGTTGGTTTCCATTCGTCACCGGCTTTATTTTCGAAAAAATGGCCAACGGCAAATCCAACCAGGGCAATGACAGTTAAAACTACCACAAACCAGCCACGCGACAAGCCAAGACTTTCTGTAACCAACTCACGGTCAAAATAGTATCCACCCTGCAGCAGGGGTTTGAAAAGGGGTTCCGCGTATCCAAAAACGATAACTCCCAGGAAAATCCCAACTATGAAAACCATGGCATCAATCTTTCCAATGGCGGCTGCTGTAGCACTGGTGCCGGGACAAAAGCCGCCTATGATAAACCCAAAACCCATGATCACTCCACCGGCAATGGCCGAGTACAGGAAATTGGAATTTATGTTGACCAAATTCATATCAATGAGCCCAAAATATTGAAGAAATATTAGCCCGAACATGGCCGTAATGGCTGCGGTAAAGAAAACCTTCAATACAACAAAGTCGTATCCATAGAAAATCCCGACCAATTTCTTTGAACTGCTGAAACCGGCCTGTTCCAATACAATGCCAAAAGCAAGGCCAATGATCAAATAGATAACCGGCTGCCAGTCAGGCGATATTATTTCGTAAGGTAGTAAGGGTCCCATAATGTTTTTATTTTATGTGTTCTTTGGTAGAGACGCAAAATATTGCGTCTCTACAACCAAAATTTTCTAAAGAAATAGGCCATCATGAAGGCCGTTCCAAAAATGCCCATCATTACCAGGAAGCCCGCAGTGCTGAGGGTTGCCATACCACTCAAGGCTGCTCCGCTGGTACATCCCTTGCCCAACTGAGCTCCAATGCCAAACAGCGAACCGCCCACCAAAGCCATAACTAACCGGACTTTCCATCCAATGCGTGGCCCGTGGTCAACGGTCAATTTGACGCGTTTCTGAACTAGTCCCGAAAGGAAGCCGCCCAGAAAAACCCCAACAATCATGTAAACAATCCAGTTGTTGAGGATTGATGATGGCTCAAGTCCATACTGCGCAAAGAATCCGCCATCGGCGGGCACCTCCGATACCGCGTTAACAACTACAATGGCTCCGCGCTTTATAGCTCCACTGGCTCCAAGTCCGTTTCCGCCGATATAAAATGAAACCAGTAGAATAAGACCAAGCGCTACGCCTGCCAGGTAAGGGTTTAGGTATTGTTTCGATTTGTCTTCCATACGTTTGAAATTGTTAACATCCGCCTGATGAAACCTTTTTGGGTTTGGTTTCCTGAGGTGCGGATACTGCGTTACTTTTTGTTGACATGGGTACGGGTGTAACATATTTCTCGGAAAAGGCGTGGCCAATCTCCTTGTTTGCTTCCATCATGCTGTGCATAAAGCTGTTACCTCCGTATCCGATGGAAAAGGCCTCGTATCCGAGCATGCGGAGAAACGCAACCACATTCGAGGCGTGCTGCCCCGAGAAACAATAAACAACAATGGGTTTGTCGGTGGGTAAAGTGGCTAAATCGGCCTCGCGTTTCAGCGACTGTTTGGGTGTGAATTGAATGGCACCAGGAATGTGTCCAAGATTGTAGAGCTTTTCCGGCCAATAGTTTACGATATAAAAATTCTCCGGTGATTTGAACACCGTATCGGGTTTAAGCAAAAATTTTGAATATTCCTGATTTAGCAACTCTCTGATTCTCTGTCTGACAGCATCGTTGGCGTGCTTTGCTTTGACAGAGATTGAAGGAAATGCGCCTTTTTCATTTTTTGCTTTAGCTTCCTGAGTAAGCATATCCACGTATTTCGAACTGCGGTTTTTTAGCCAACGTTGGCTTGCTGTCACCGAATCGACAGCACTCATTCCCCAGCGTATAAACCAAACGTTGCTATACCCTGCAAAAGTCATTAAAGCCGCCTGATATCCGGCGCTTTGGCCTGTGTAACAAACCAGTACAATCCGGTCGAACGCGGTGGGTTCAATCCTCGATTCAAAATAATCGAGCAAGTCTTTCTGTTGAACGTTGACGGCTCCGGGCAAAAATCCGGCTTCAAAATCTTCGGGTTTGCGGGTGTCAATCAGCAGGTTATTTTTACCGGTTTCAGCAGCAAAAACAGCATAGTCAATGATTTTTGGAACCTCTTTCGAGTTTATAAAATCGCCGTTCGCTCCCAAATATCCGTAAATCTCATCGAAACCAAATTCCGAAACCGCTTCGTTTGCATTGTTCTTAACACCGCACGATGCAAATAGGACTAAGAAAAAAAGTATCATAACCCGGCTCATGGCATTTCCTCCTTATTGTTTTGATTTTCAATTGCGTGTTCGTTTTCCAAATCTTCATAACCCGTTATCATGGCTTCCAGATTTGATGTTACAGTGTGACCGGTTGTAATAAGATAGAGGTGCGCAATAAGAAACGTAACCAGCAAAAACGCTCCCAACGTGTGTAGCACAGCAATGGTCTCCAAATCAATAATTTCGGAATAAAAAATCTCTCCTTTTTGGGGATATCGGTAGTAGAGATACAAAATCCCGGTGAGAACGACCAGCGGGATCAGGACAATTTTTAGTCCCAGATAAACAAGCCGTTGTAGCGGGTTCAGTTTGCTTAGCGTTGTCTTTTGCGTAGGATGTGGTTCTCCTTTAAAAATCCCCACGGTGTAGTACAAAATCTGGTCTTTCAGTTTTTTAGCGGTTGGAATATATTGTTTCCATTCGCCTGTGGTAAAATGCCAGAAAATAGCGAAAACGGTCAGAACAATAAGCGATACAGCGGCCACGTTGTGGTATTTAACTGCCTTTTCGAACCCGAAAAGCGTGTAGGAATCGTGGATTTCGAAACCTGTCAGGGCCAGAAACATTACCAAAATGGCTTGTCCCCAGTGCCAGAACCTTTCAAACAATTTGTATATGTAAACTTGTTTTGCCATAGATGTTGATTTTCAATATGTTTATTGTTCCCTTTTTAGTTTTGCCGATGCAATAATTCTAATAGCTGCATGGACGAATACACCGGCCAGTGTTGACAGCAAGAGCAAGGTTCCCAATAAATCGACCCACTGGTTTCGGTCACGTCCAGGCAGGTAAAAGTCTGTCAGGCTGGCCAATTTCGAATTTGTCGCCGAATGGCATTCAGCGCACGAAAGTGATTGTTCTTTAGGTGAAACCATGTGACTTAAAGGAAGATACATCTCTGTGTCAACAAAATCGTACTTACCACTATAAGGGATTCCCTTATATTTCATCCCTTCTTCTAATGCTTTACCCCAGTCGTAATCGACCCACAAGGCTCCTTTATTGGGTTCGGCATCCCAAAGTTTGGGTTGCACAATACGGTTATATTCGGTGTCGCGGGGCTGTTTTCCGCGGTGAATTTTCACGGGCCAGATTTTGGCTTTTCGGTCAGCATAATTACCAAATAAAGTGTTGATTTTCACCGGAATTTCCGTAATGCTATCCGACAGTAAATGATGGTCTGCGTTGCCATTAAACCAAACGTAATCGGGTTGCACATTCCGCTTCCAAACAAATGATCCTTTTGCCGAAAGATAGGTTTCGTTGCCCAACGAGTCGGTTTCGTGATAGGGATTTCCATCCTTCAGGTTACACGCTGTTGACCAGTCCCAATACATTTTTGTAGCGTTAACCTTAGCGTAGGTGGGAATATGGCATGTTTGGCAGGCGATTTTCAGGGTGTGGGCGTTAATGTGATCGTCTTTGTGAGGGAATTCGGTGTGGCACTCGGCGCAGGTTGCACGGTTGTAGTCGTTGAAAGATATTCCATAGTATCGGCCTTGCATAACGTGGTTTTTTGTAACGTGACAATCAACGCACTGATGGTTGGCTCCAGCCTGGCTCATGTGTACGTCAACGTCGCGCGAACAGTCTAGCTGGGCTGTTTCCAACTGTCCGTGCTTTATGTTGTTTCCTCCGGCACTGTGAAAGTGGCACGATCCGCAATTTTCGCGTTTTGGCGAACCAATATTAGCAAACATGGTTTTCCAATCGGTTTGCTGTGTCATTACGGGATATCCGGCGCCACCTTTGGTTTTTTCGTAAGTAAACGAATTGTCGTGGCAGACCATACAGTCGATGTTATTGGGATTGGTAAAGTCAAAATCTTTACTGTCGTAACCATAGCCTGCATGACAGCGGCTACACGTAGCTTCACTTCCGGCAATTCCGGTGCAGAAGTTGTTTAGCCCGTTCTTCTTACCATAATAAACCACACCTTTTCCTTCGACAAAAGCCTCGCGTTCCCATGTAAAATGTGGGCTTTTGAGAAGCTCGTCGCCACGTTCTTTGTGGCATGACAAACAAGCTGCCGTTATTTCATGCGGATTGGTAAATTGTTTCTGCAGTTCGGCAAACTGGCTGTGGTCTTTGACCGTATGTTTTTTTTGTACCATTTCGGCTTGCAACTCTTTCAGGTTAACGTGCCGTTCAATATTCTGAATTTTGTAAATTACGACCACCATTAAGAGCAGTGGCAGGCCTACAACCGAGGAAATTTGCAATAATCGCTTCATTGGCAATTCATTTTGAGTTCAATAGGTTTTATCCCCAAATAAAGATACATCATTTTCGACCGAATTGTTCGGTTTTTTCATTACAATTATACACCATTATATGTAGATAGTTGCATTTATATCTCGAAAAATGGCAAATATGTGTCAAGAAGCATATAGCATATAAAGGGATATGAATATCTGTATATTTCAAAGGATTCAGGAATTGAAAAGGGATTAGGTATAAGGCGGTAGGTTTTTAGGAAGGGGAACACGGATGGCGCTGATTGGGAGGATAATCACGGATGGTTTTCTATGTGTCTATGTGGTTTTAAAAAAACCGCTCACCGTCGAGTTCTCCGTTTCTGCGTGGTTAAACAAAACCGACTACTATTTCTTAAAAATAAAATAGACCGCCAGCACCAAAAAAACAAACCCAATGATGTGGTTTGTCTTGATTTCTTCGGTTTTAAAAACCACGAGTGTGAAAATGGAGAAGACAATGAGAGTTATTACTTCCTGTAAAACTTTTAACTCAACCAAGGTGAAGGGTCCGCCATATCCTTGATAGCCAATTCGGTTGGCCGGAACCTGAAACATGTATTCAAATAAGGCAATAAACCAGCTGATGAGAATTATGGCCAGTAACCCCAATTTTTGTGTCCACGTGAATTGGTTGAATTTCAGGTGGCCATACCAGGCAAAGGTCATAAACGTGTTTGACAGAATCAAGAGGCCAATGGTTGCAAAAGCTTTCATCGTAATCTTTATTTATTGTTGAACGTGTTCATGGTTTGTTGAATCCCCATTAAAACAAAATTTTGTATCGCTTTGACGCAGATTTCTAAACGGTCTTCAATTGTTTTCCGTTCTTCGTCGTTCCATTTTCCCAAAACAAAATCGACCTGAAAACCTTTTGGGAAGTCGTTTCCTATGCCAAAACGCAGGCGCGAAAAGTTGTCGGTGCCCAGAATTTCAATGATGTGTTTAAGTCCGTTGTGTCCGGCATCGGAACCTTTCATTCGCAGGCGGATTTTTCCCAGTGGAAGCGCCACATCATCGGTAATTACCAGAACATTTTCCAATGGGACATCCTCTTTTTGCATCCAGTAGCGGACGGCGTTTCCGCTGAGATTCATATAGGTAGATGGTTTCAGTAAGGTAACATGGCGACCTTTCAGCCTAAGGGAAGCAATATCGCCATAACGTCCGGTTTGAAAGGTTGTTTTCGACGATGCCGCCATGGAATCGACCACATCAAAACCAATGTTGTGACGTGTGTAGCGGTATTCTTCGCCAATATTACCAAGGCCAACAATCAAATACTTCATTTCAGGTTCTTTAGTGGTACAAAATTATAAAAACTCCCGCTTTGAACAACGAATGGTTCGAAGCGGGAGAAATTTTATGAGAAAATAAGGGTAATGTTAGTTTCCTTCAGTTTTAGCAGTGGTACGGCTTGCTCCCACGTTTACAATAACTGTTTGTTTAGGATCAAGAAACTCAACGCCTTCAATTTGCACTTGAGATACTTTTATTCCTTGAGCTACATCCAGGTTAGTGATATCAACTTTAATGGTTGTGGGTAGGTTTTTAAGCAGGCCTTTAACGTGAAGTTTTCTTTTCACCAACCGCAGTTTTCCTCCGCGCATGACCCCAACTGATGTTCCGGTTAATTCCACAGGAAGGCTTACTTTTATCGGTTTATCGTCGGTTACTGCCAACATGTCAACATGGATAATTCTATCTGTAACAGGGTGATATTGAACATCTTTTACTATGGCTTGTGATTTTTTCCCGTCCACATTGAGTTGGAAGAGATAGACATGCGGAGTAAGGATTCCTTTTTCGAAATCGAGGTAGTTTCCGTAGCAATGCACGTTTTCGGTTGCTCCGTAAATTTCACAGGGAACCATGTCTTGTTTGCGCAGTGTTCTGGTTGATGCTTTGCCCAGATCGGCGCGTTTTTGCAATGTAATGTCGTACTTGTTCATAATTTTTTGTTTGTTGTGTTACTCAAAACCTGTCCTATACCTGACAGAAAAAGGTTTCCCATCACACGACGGAGAATTGATCCGTTATTTGGGGCTGCAAAGATAGTTATTTGGTTTTGAAAAACCAATGTCCTTAAAGAAAGATTGCTGTTAAATGATAAAATTTCCGCTGATTGATTGCGATTTATAGACTTTTGAAATAGTATCGGCAAAAATATCGGATATAGAAAGCACTTTAATTTTCGGCGATTGTTGTTTCAATGGAATTGAATTCGTTACAATGACCTCTTCGATTACCGAATTTTCAATTCTTTCAATGGCATTTCCCGAAAGTATAGGATGGGTTACAGCAACCCGCACACTTACAGCACCCATTTCCATCATTATACTGGCTGCTTTGCAAACAGTACCTGCGGTATCGATCATGTCGTCAACAATAATCACATTCTTTCCCACAACGTCACCAATAACGGTTATGCTGTTAATGCTGTTGGCTTTGTCGCGGGTTTTGTGCCCAATTACCATCGATGTCCCTAGAAATCTTGAATAGGAGTTTGCCCGTTTTGCACCGCCGATGTCAGGTGCCCCAACCACCAGATTGGGCAGGTTAAGGCTCCGAATATAGGGTACCAGTACCGATGATGCGTATAAATGATCAACCGGAATGTTAAAAAATCCCTGAATCTGGTCGGCGTGCAAGTCCATGGTCATAATACGGGACACACCGGCTGTATAGAGCAAATCAGCAACCAGCTTCGCGCCAATGGATACTCGTGGCTTATCTTTCCTGTCCTGACGGGCAAACCCGAAATAGGGTATCACGGCAATGATTTTATAGGCCGAAGCGCGCTTGGCTGCGTCAATCATCAGGAGCAGTTCCATCAGATTGTCACTTGGCGGGAAAGTCGATTGAACGATGAAAACGTGGGCACCGCGAACGGTTTCTTCAAACGAGGGCTGAAATTCGCCGTCGCTGAAACGCAATACCGAGCTTTTTCCCAACTGTGTACCAAATGACCGGGCAATCTCGTCGGCCAGATAAGCAGTTGACTGACAAGAGAAAATTTTGATGGGGGATTCCATTGCTTTTGTGTATTTATGGTTGTTTTGAACTTTTGCCGTTTATTTTTTCAGGGTATCCAAAATGGTGTCAATGTAGTTCAGCAATTCATAGCGACCGTATTTTGCCTCGGCCGATGTGGTAAAAATGGGGGGAAGAACTTCCCACTCCTGGTTTAGTTTTTTCTTATAAACCAAGAGGTTTTTATTGAGTTTCGCGCTGGAAAGTTTGTCTATTTTTGTGAATATCAGCGAAAAAGGGATGCTGTTCTGTCCAAGCCATGAAACAAATTCAAGATCGTTTCTCAGGGGTTCGTGGCGCGAATCAATCAAAACGAACAGATTGATCAGGGTTTCACGATGCAGGATATATTCACGAATAAATTTTTCCCAATCTTTGCGTAATGACCGTCCGGTTTTGGCATATCCGTAACCGGGCATATCCACCAAATACCATTCATCGTTGATAATGAAGTGGTTAATGGTTTGGGTTTTCCCGGGAGTCTGCGATGTTTTGGCCAGCGAACTGTTGCCAGTCAGCATGTTAATAAGGCTTGATTTGCCAACGTTTGAGCGTCCGATAAAAGCAAATTCGGGTTTCCCGCTTGTAGGACATTCCTTGAGTGAAGTAACTGACTGTACAAATTCTGCTTTTCGGATAATCATGTTCAAATATTTATTCCTGTGATTCGTCAATAAAAACTTCTAAAATAACCATTGAGCCACTAACGGGTTCAATCTTAACTTCGTTGACCATTGCCGGGATTAAGACGGTTTCGCCTGTCTCAAGGGTTGTGCTCTTGGTAGCTTCGTCGCAGGTTATTTTGCATTGTCCCTCTGTACAAATGTAAACAACAAACGAGTCGAGCCCTGCGTAGTCACGGATCAAGGCTTTGTCCAGGGTCAGCAGGTTGGTTGTAAAATAGGGACAACTAACAACGTGGTATGGCCTGTTTGGTGTTGGGTTGACACGGATTTTTGATGAGCCATTCAGAGAAAAATCAATGGCTTCAATGGCCATGTCAACATGTAGTTCTCTTGTTTTTCCCTGTGCATCAATGCGGTTGTAATCGTACAAACGGTAGGTAAGGTCGCTTGTTTGCTGTATTTCGGCAAATAAAATTCCCTTTCCCGTTGCATGTACCCGCCCCGACGGAATAAAAAACACGTCTCCTTTTTCGGCCGTTTCGGTTACTAAAATTTCGTCTAACGTCTTATTCTCGAGTCGTTTAAGGAGCTCTTCAGGCTTTGTGCCTTTTTGCAAACCGGTAATGTTGGTGGCACCGGGATGGGCATCAAGAATGTACCACATTTCGGTTTTACCGTTGCCACGATGCTTTTCAAAGGCCAAATCATCGTCGGGGTGTACCTGGACAGAGAGTTTTTCGTTGGCATCAATAAGTTTAATAAGGAGCGGAAACTCATCGCCAAATTTTTCGTACACGGCATCACCAATCAGATCGCCCGTGTAAACTTCAATAAGTTCCTGCAAATCATTTCCGGCCAGAAAGCCGTTCGAAACTATACTGATATTTTCAGGTACTGCACTTATTTCCCAACTTTCGCCACAATCGGCAGGGGCATTTTTCTTGTTTAACTGGTCGCGGAGACGGGTTCCTCCCCAAATGCGGGACTTATAAATAGGGTTGAATTTTAACGGATAGAGTTGGTTCATTGTTCTTTACATTAATCTTTGAGAACGAAGGTTGTACTACCGTCAAAACAGAAATGGGGATTAATGGGTTGATAGGCAATGCATTGCCATTGTCAATACGTTTTTTATCCCCAAACTGAATTTACGCTGCAAAGTTACTTTTTTGGTTTTACTTTTGGTACGATTTCTTAATAAAAAGTTAACGGAGTTGTAAACAAGGGGACAAAGCATGGATAATCTCCTACTCAAAAAAGTAAACCAATTCAGTGACTCTTAGGGGAAATTTTTGTCAAATCGGATATCCGTCAAAATTAAAAAACTTTATTACATTTGGATTCGTTATCTAATTTGCGGATAAAGTACAACGTTATACTACTATACCATGCGCACCATCTCAATCACTATGCTTTTTACGTTTGTTTTTGTAGCAAGGTTTTTTATTTCAACGGCTCAGCCCACCGACCATTGGATTAATGATGCCCAAACTTACTTTAAAATTTTAAGTGCAACCGAAGGAATTATTCGTGTTCCGGTGGCATCTCTAACACAGGCAGGGGTTCCGGTAAGTGCTTTTGCTCCACAAAATGTGCAGATATATTTCAGGGGAAGCGAAATTCCAATTTACATTAAAGGTGAGTCGCAGGGAAGTATCGAATATATTGAATTTGTTGGCCTCCGGAATGATGGTTGGCTCGATACAGGATTATATGTTACCCCTTTAGATCAGTCAAACCCTTACTACAGCCTTGTTTCCGACACATCGGCCTATTTTTTTTCATGGAACACCAGCTTTTCAAATTTGCGATACGAAACCGTCAATTATTCAGGGACAGCACAAACACCTCAAATAGAGATGGCACGTAGAAAAGCGTTGTTCTATCAACCCGGGAAAATCTTCAGCGACGATATTGGTCCTGAATTTGGCGAGTCCGAGGGCTGGTTCTCTCTTCCTGAAATTACGCTGGGTTCATCAACATCGCGGACGCTAACTCTCGACGGGAAGGCCAATGCCGGAGCCATTCGCTGCACAGCCACTGTTGTGGGGGTTAATGATATGCCAACGCAAACCGGATACAATCACCATCTGCAAATCAGCAGGGGAACCACCGTTCTTTCCGACACGTTGTTCAGAGGGCTGCGACGTGTCAGGCACAGTTTCAATATCGATGCTGCCACGCTGACCACCAATTCATTAGCTTTGGAATTCAGGAGCATAAACGATCAGGGGGTAACATCAGACCGCATGGCTGTGGCTTTGATTGAGGCCGACTACCCGGCTATATTCTCGTTGAACCCTACATCGCAGGTATCTTACAGGGTTGAGCCTTCGGGGGAAAATCGCCGGATTGTTTTCTCCGGGCTGACATCCGAACAGCAACCCCTGGTATATGAGAGTTCCAGAAAATGGCGTATGGTTGCTTCCTATTCGGCAACAGGTTGGTCGGTAACAGTTCCACCATCAGACAAAGAATTGGTTTTGTGGGTTACGGTATCGCCATCGGTAATTTCGTCAGGGCAGGTTAAAACGGCTCCCATGCAGATTTCTGCTTCGGCGTCTGACTATATCGTTGTTTCGCACACCAAACTCATGACCAGTGCTCAGCAGTACGCAGCCTATCGTGGCGGATTTGCTGTTGACGTTGAGAGACTTTATAATCGTTTTGCCTATGGTATTCACCGTCACCCGTTGGCAATTCGTTATTTTCTGCATGGCCATATTGCAAATGGGAATCCCAAACCAACCTACTTGTTCCTAATCGGAAAAGGGATTAATATGGTCGATTTGAGGAACAGCACAACGCTGGGCAGCCAGAATTTAGTACCCGTTGCAGGAGTCCCGCCATCGGACATGATGATTACAACACGGTTAACACAAAATAATGGAATCCCCGAAGTCATGGTCGGGCGTTTGGCTGCTAAGTCGAACGATGAAGTGATAAACTATTTGGATAAGGTTAAAGAGCACGCTTTGCGAATGCCCACCCTGGAAGCGAAAAATGTGCTGCACTTTGGTGGAGGAAACAATGTTTCGGAACAGACGACCTTTGCCAATTATTTGCGAAACTATGAATCTATCATTATCGACACGCTTTTTGGTGGTTATGTCAGTACTTTTCTGAAGAATAGTTCGGCTCCCATTGTTACAACCCAATCGGATAGTATTCGCAGCGTGATTGAGAAAGGCCCCTTGTTGCTGACCTTTTTTGGACATTCATGGTCGGGGGGCTTTGATCAAAACATTGACGAACCCGAAACGTTTAACAACCGGGGGAAATACCCGTTAATTATTGCCAACTCCTGTTATTCGGGCAATGTTTTTGGAGCAGGGAGCAGCACCACAAGCGAGAAATGGGTTTTGATACCGCAACAGGGCGCGCTGGCGTTTCTGGCTAGTACGTTCCTTGGCTATCCAAGCTATCTGAACCGCTACACACAAGAGTTTTATAAAAACATTGCATGGCGAACCTATGGACAAACCTATGGGCAAAATATTATGCAATTGGTAAACTATTTAATGACTGCACAATCTTCATCGTTTACCCGAAGTACATGTCTCGAATTCGTGTTTCATGGCGATCCTGCAGTTGCCCCTCTTTCGTGGCCGAAACCAGATCCCACAATCAGCACCAATAGCCTTAGGTTGGTTCCGTACAATGTGACAACGTCCATTGATTCGTTTGCAGTCAGGATTGTAGTTTCGAATGTAGGAAGGACACTTAGCAGCCCATTGCCTGTATATGTAGAGCGGTTGTTTCCCAATGGAACCACTCAAACCAGAATTGTAACCCTGAACCAGCTTTACAACCGCGACACGCTATTGGTCTATTTTCCGGTAGATAGAATTAGCGGTCTGGGACAAAATAAAATACAGGTTGTATTGGATTACATGAATCAGATTGAGGAACTTTCTGAGAGTAACAACCAGCAGGCTTTGAATTTCACTGTCTCGTCAACCGAAATTTTTCCAATCTATCCGGCCGAATTTGCCCTACACAATCAGTTTCCACTTATTTTAAAGGCTTCTACAGGCAATCCTTTTGAAACCGACCATTCCTATACTTTTCAGTTGTCACCCGAACCCGATTTTCAGTCCACGGATATAGTAACAGCCACCGTGCAGTCGGGTGGGGGAGTGGTGGAATGGCAACCACAGCAACCGTTGCTCCAAAATCAACCCTATTTTTGGAGGGTTTCTCGCGAAATGCAGGAATCGGGACAAAGGGAATGGCATAATTCCTCTTTTACATTGTCGGAAGTAAAGTTGGGATGGCAGCAGGCGGGTACAAACCAACTCTCAGGGAATGATTTTCGGTTTATGGACTATAGTTCTGATGGAAATCTGCAATATGTATCAACCCCAAGGATTTTGTCGTGCACAAACATTGGTTCAGCAACAGGCACTGTGGTTGATTACATCAATTATGATATCGATGGAAATGGCGATTACGGTTCGTGTGGAGCCAATCCTGCCATTGTAATTGCTGTTATTGATTCGCTCACGCTTTTACCCTGGAAGTCGGATCGCATGAATTACGGACATCATGATTATCCGTTCTGTTCGCCCCGAACGCGACCAAACAGCTATTTTACCTTTCTGGCAACCCAAACCGGAAGGGACAACATGAGCAACTTCCTCCAAAATGTGGTTCGGCATGGCGATTATGTTGTGGCCTATTCGGTGGGAAATGCCCAGTTCGAAACCTGGACAAATGCTCATTATCAGGCATTCGAAATGCTGGGCGCAACCCAAATTAGAACCATTCCCAACAACTATCCCTATATCTTTTTTGGAAAAAAGGGTTTTCCCGGGTTTGCCGAAGAGGCCATAGGACAAACATCAACAGCCACCATAACGTTAGAAAAGGTAATTGTTAGTAATTTTTATTACGGTAGCATGATATCGCCGTGGATTGGCCCGGCTGCCGAATGGAAAACCCTGAACTGGTGTCCCAAAACAGATATGCTGCAAACATCAGACAGCCTGGCCTTGCGGGTTCATGTCAGGGGAGCCTCGTCGGCTGACAGTTTGGTGGCTGTTTACGGGATTCAGGATACCGTGGCAGATATTTCGTTCCTGAATAGTTTTAACGAAAAGTTTATCAAACTCGAGTATTTCACGTACGACGAAGCACAAAAAACACCGGTTCCCCCCTCGAAGTTGTCGGTTGAATTTGTTTCCATGCCCGAACTGGCCATCAATCCAAATGCCGGATTTCACTTTCACGCCAACTCGCTCATGGAGGGCGACAGCTTAGTGTTTGGCGTGGCGGTTTCGAACGTGACCAATCATAAAACAGGGCCTTTTTCGGTAAGGTATGTGTGTAACTCATTGGAAACAAAGGTTTCTGATGAGAAAATTGTCAATATCGATTCCCTTCTGCCCTTACAATCGCGAACAGACACCCTTGCATTCAGCACGCTTGGAAAACAGGGATTAAATCAAATCAGGATGGAAGTGAACTACCCCGAATATAAGGCACAAAGCTTTCCTGAGCCTTTCACTTTCAACAATGTCGGATGGAAATCCTTTCAGGTTCTTCCCGATAACAGGCAACCCGTGCTGACGGTATTATTCGATGGACGCCATATCATGAACAGCGAAATAATCAGTTCACGTCCCGAAGTTTCAATAAGCCTTCAAGACCAAAACCCGTTTATTCAATTGAATGACACCTCGGTATTTGAAATCTGGCTAACACAGCCCGAAAATGAAACGGCTACCCGTGTTTGGATAGGCCCCGAGCTGGCTTTGGGTCACATGCATTGGACAACCCCCGCTGGAGAGCTAAACGAATGCAAGTTGGTTTGGAATCCCGTTTTCGAAGCCGATGGGGTTTATGAGTTGTATGTCAGAGCGAAGGACATTACCGGAAACCAGGCCGGAACTGACGGTTACCGTATCCGGTTCGAAATTGTAAACCGCAGTACTATAACACGTTTGCTTAACTACCCCAATCCATTTACAACCAGCACGCGATTTGCCTTTACGCTAACAGGCCACCGAATTCCCGATGAACTCCGGATTCAAATTTATACCGTAACCGGACGTGTTGTGCGCGAAATATCCTTGTCCGAACTGGGGCCATTGCGGATTGGCCAAAACCTGACGGAATTTGCCTGGGATGGCACCGACCAGTTTGGCGACCGCCTGGCAAATGGCGTTTACCTTTACAGAGTCATTTCGAAAATGGACGGACAGACAATTGAAAACCGCAAATCGGGTGCCGACCGGTTTTTCTCAAAGGAATTTGGAAAAATGTATTTAATGAAGTGATGGTTTCAAAATACGGAGAACACGAAGTAACACGGAGTTTTTAAAACCACATAGGCACATAGGTTTTTTCTTTGCGACCTTGCGGCTTTGCGAGAGAAAACTTTTCCAACCACGTAGGCACATGGTTTTTTTTACCACTAAGACACTAAGGACACAAGGGATCACTAAGAATCCGATGGCGGTCTGCTTATTCGACTATACTGAACATGACCGACTTGTGGAGTCACCCTGGGCAGAGACGAAGGGAGACGTTCCGCGCCTCATACTGGAAATAGGGCTTATTGGGTGTGCCACACTTCGACTCTACTTCGACTACGCTCAGTACGACGCGCTCAGCATGACCTTTCACCTGAACTTCTAAAATCAAAAATCGTTAATCCTTGTTCGATATTCTAAACCAAATAGGCACATAGAATACTATCCGTGATTATCTGCCCCATCAGCGTCATCCGTGTTCCCCTTCACTTCCAAAATCGAAAATCGTGATTCCTTGTTCGATATTCTAAACTCAGACTTCCATCTTCCTACTTCGGTCTTCCATCTTCAAACCACATAGGTACATAGAATTTCGTACATGTTCCTTTTCTCGAAAACTTGTACCTAAATGTTCGCTATTGCTTGTAAACCACAGCATTGACATTCATTCCGGCACCTACGGATGCAAAGAGCAAAATATCGTTGTTGTTGATTTTATGGTTGGGCAGTTTCCCTTTTAAAGTCATGTCGTACAGCGTGGGAATGGTGGCAACAGAACTGTTTCCTAATTCATAGATGCTCATGGGCATTACGTCGGCAACATCGCGCCGGATTCCATGCAGTTTGTAAAATCGTTGGACAATGGCTTCGTCCATTTTCTCGTTGGCTTGATGGATCAGTATTTTGTTAACATCGGCAATGGGAATCCCCGATTTGTCCAAAGCAATTTTCATAGCTCCGGGAACATGCATCAGGGAATATTCGTAAATTTTTCGTCCCATCATTTTCATATACCGGACACTGGGGTCACTTCCGGGGGCGTTCGATTTCCCAAGATAGAGATAGAAGGCTTCCTCGTTGGTATGCGATACCACGGCGGTGGACAGTATCCCTTTTTTCTCGTTGCTTTCCACTCCTTCAACAATAACAGCACCGGCACCATCGGAAAAAATCATGGAATCGCGGTCGTAAACGTCTATTACCCTCGACAACGCTTCGGCTCCAATTACAAGACAGCGTTTTGCCATTCCTGAGTGAATGTAGGAATGTGCTTGTATCAAACCTTGCAACCAACCAGGGCAGCCAAAAATCAGATCATAAGGGACGCAATAGGGATTCTGAATTCCCAGGTTATGCTTTATCCTCGATGCCAAACTGGGTAGCTGGTCGGTTTGGATAGAGTCCTTGCACACATCGCCAAAATTCTCGGCAACAATTATCTGGTCAATTGTTTCTTTGTTTATCCCGGCATCTTCAATCGCCTTTTCGGCGGCAAGGGTGCCTAATACCGAGGCATTCTGCTCGTTGGTTGACCATCTGCGTTCTGAAATTCCGGTAATGTCCTTAAACTTACTGACAATAGTCTCGGGTGGTCCTTCAATTTCCGACTCGTCTTTTTCGAAAAAAACCTGGCTTAAAAAATCGCTGTTCTTGATTACCTGTGATGGTATATAGCTACCCGTTCCGATTATTATAGTGTTGAGAAAGGTCATAGTTATCCTTAAATTACATTGTTATTTTGTTGTCGTTTCAAGATCAAAAGTGTTCCAACCCTTGGGTTAAAATTTCCTGATTTTTAGCTTGCAAGTTAGCCATTAATTTGGATGGTTGACACAAAATCAGACAAATTAACGATCAGATTTTACTTCTTAACGCATCAATTGATTTCGTGCAGACATACCATTAAATAGGATACATAATGTTGCATTTTTAAGACAAAAAAAGAAACGGGGCTGTCCAAAAAGTCATAAATCGACGTCATTGCGAGGAGGAACGACAAAGCAATCAACTTATTATCAGGCTCATTAGATTGCTTCACTGCGTTCGCAATGACAAATCGGGGACTTTTTAGACATCCTCGTCTGCAATTGCTGCACTGAATTCTCTTAATTCAGTTTATTTTTGGTATTCGCTAATCGGAGCACAAGTACAAATAAGGTTTCTGTCACCGTAGCCGTTATCGACACGGGCAACGTAGGGCCAAAACTTGTTTTCTTTCAGCCAAGCCAACGGGAAGGCTGCCTGCTCTCGGCTGTATTTGTGGTTCCACTCGTTTGCGGTTACCTCAAATACCGTGTGTGGAGCATTATGTAACACGTTGTCTTCCTTGTCGTTTTCTCCAATAGCCTCAATTTCTTTTTTGATAGAAATCATGGTGTCAATAAACCGATCAAGTTCCTGCAACGATTCGCTCTCGGTGGGTTCAACCATCAGCGTGTCCGCAACCGGGAACGATAGCGTAGGAGCGTGGAATCCATAGTCCATAAGGCGTTTGGCAATGTCGGTGGCATCAACACCGTATTTTTGACGGAAACTGCGGCAATCCAAAATCATTTCGTGAGCGCAACGTCCGGTTTCTCCTGTGTAAAGTACATTGTAATACTCATTCAAACGGCTGGCAATGTAGTTTGCATTTAGAATTGCCATTTTAGTCGCTTTTGTTAATCCTTTGGCTCCCAGCATTTTGATGTAGGCGTGGGTAATGGGTAAAACGTTGGCACTGCCGTAGGGTGCTGCCGAAATGGCCTTAATGGCCTTTTCTCCTCCCACTTTTACGTGTGGATTCGATGGCAGGAAGGGAACCAGATGTTTGGCAACGCAAATTGGGCCAACGCCCGGTCCCCCACCACCGTGGGGAATGGCAAAGGTTTTATGCAGGTTCAAGTGACAAACGTCCGCTCCAATGAATCCGGGGCTGGTCAGACCAACCTGAGCATTCATGTTGGCTCCGTCCATGTAAACCTGTCCGCCGTTTTGGTGAATAATGTCCATCATTTCGCGAATCCGACTTTCGAAAACACCGTGTGTCGATGGATAGGTAACCATAAAGGCGCAAAGGTTGTCTTTGTGTTGTTCGGCTTTGGCTTTCAGGTCATTAACATCAATGTTTCCTTTGTCGTCGCAAGCCACAACCACTACATCAAGTCCTGCAACAACGGCACTGGCTGGATTTGTTCCGTGTGCCGAGGCCGGTATAAGCACTATGTTTCTGTGTCCTTGACCCTGCGCTTTCTGATAAGCACGAATAACCATCAAACCTGCATATTCGCCTGATGCTCCGGAATTTGGCTGTAAGGTAACACCAGCAAAACCGGTAATTACTTTCAGGTCTTCCTCAATTTCACGAATCATTTGAAGGTAGCCTTCTGTCTGGTCTTTCGGGGCAAATGGGTGCATGTTGCCAAACTCGGGCCAGGTGATTGGTAGCATCGAAGTGGCAGGGTTGAGTTTCATGGTGCAGGAGCCCAGCGAAATCATGGAGTGGTTCAGGGCAATGTCGCGGCGTTCTAATTTCTTGATATACCGCATCATTTCGGTTTCCGAATGATACATGTTAAAGACTTCTTCCTGCAGGTAAGTATCCGTGCGCTTCATTTCCGCAGCAATGGCCGGGTTGCATTGAACGGCAGTTACCGGAGTGGCTTTTTTCGAAGCGGCTTCGGCAAAAACGGTTACAATGTCGTTGATATCGGCAACCGAAGTTGTTTCGTTAATGCTCAGAGACAATGTTTTAGCGTCAATATAATGGAAATTCAGACATTTTGCTACGCCCAGCGACTTTATTTTTTCCATGGTTACACCGGCAGGAATTTCAATGTGCAGTGTGTCGAAGAACGACTTGTTGCTTTGTTTGTAACCTAAAGATGTTATTTGACGGTTTAGTTCCGTAGTTTTGCAGTGGATATCGCAGGCAATTTGTTTCACTCCTTTAGAACCGTGATAAACCACATACATTCCGGCCATGGTTGCCAGCAATGCCTGTGCAGTACAAATATTCGACGTGGCTTTTTCGCGTTTGATATGTTGTTCGCGGGTTTGCAGTGCCATCCGCAATGCGCGGTTTCCGTGACGGTCAATGGAAACACCAATGATGCGTCCGGGAATATGGCGTTTAAAATCTTCGGTAACAGCAAAATAAGCAGCATGTGGCCCGCCAAATCCCATGGGGATTCCAAAACGTTGGGTCGATCCTAAGGCAACATCAGCTCCCCAATGTCCGGGAGGGGTTAAAACGGTAAGGCTCAGAATATCAGCTGCAACAGCCACTTTTACTCCGGTGGCGTGTGCTTTTTCGACCACAGCTTTGTAATCGCGGATTTCTCCTTTTGCCGTTGGGTATTGAATTAAGGCGCCAAACGTTTTATCATCGAACGTGTGGTTCATGACATCGGCATATACAATTTCAATTCCCAGTACACTGGCTTTCGTTTCAACCACATCTTTTGTTTGCGGGAATATATCGTTATCGACAACAAACTTGTTGGCTCCGTTTTTAACCTGAGCTTTTTCGCGTTTGTTGAAGAACATGATCATGGCCTCGCTGGCAGCCGTTCCTTCATCCAACAACGAGCTGTTGGCTATGGGCATTCCCGTCAGCTCGGCAACAACGGTCTGGAAATTCAACAAGGCTTCCAAACGGCCTTGCGAAATCTCGGCCTGGTAGGGAGTGTAGGAAGTGTACCATCCCGGATTTTCAAGAATGTTGCGAAGGATAACCGATGGCATGATGGTTTCGTAGTATCCCTGGCCAATAAACGAACGGAAAAGCTTGTTTTTTTGCGCAATTTTCCGGATATGGTTCAGGTATTCGTACTCACTTATGCCTTCCTGTGCCATGTCAAGAGGTTTTCCGTGGCAAATTGACGGGGGAACGGTTTGTTTAATGAGTTCATCAAGCGACGATACCCCGATAACTTTCAGCATCCCGTCAATTTCACTTTCGCGTGGCCCAATGTGGCGGGCCGAGAATGTATTGGTTGTTTCCATTGTATATATTTTATTGTGAGGTGATAAACTGATGTTCAACTTTCGATAAAAAAAACACTTAGGTGCTAATGATTTTATTTACAGTTTTATAGTTGTCGTTGTCAACGATTTTGACATGCAAATTTACAAAGAACAATCGTGCAAAATGCTGTTGTATGTCATAAAATTTGTAAGTTTACAGACGAATCAAACCAGCGGCAAAATTTTAATGGCTGCGAAGGGTAACCAAAAGACAGGATAATGAAACGTTTGAATTTAATTTTAGTTTTATCGGTGGTGTTTCAAATACACCTATGTGCACAGATGCCCGTAATCTGGACAGTCGATGGCGACAGTATTGTAGCTCGCGAAGTCAGTTATTTTCAAGATACTGCTACAAAAGTAGTCCAATACCTTAATTTCAGATTGAAATGGCAGGATATTGACCGTCAGGAAATTTTCTCCATTAAATTGGCCGATGAAAGTATGCATTATCTCTATCAGCCGCTCTATGATGACGATAAGAACCTGGATCAAATGAAGCGGTATATCAACGGTCACAGAGATGGTTACAAAGGTTCCAGACGCAATGCTTTTCTCCTTGGTTTCGCCAGTGGCGCTGCCACCATGGTATTGCCTCCGGACAGGTTTTATGCAGCCCCATTGATTCCTTTGACTGCCGTAATTTGTATAGGTAAATTTTCACCCGTAAAAATGCCCCTGATTGATGATGCCAGTTATATTGAGGGTTACAGGCAACGCCGCAAATCTCAAAATATTAAGGAAGCACTCTGGGGCGGTCTGTCGGGATTGTTGGTTGGAGCCACAGGTTCGTACCTGATTTATGGTTGGGGAATAAACTGACAGCTGATGTAAGTAACTGTCATTTTGAACGATAGTGAATATTTTAGTGGTTTTATCGGACAATAATGATTTTCTTACAGATTTTGATCCAACGCATAGACTAAAAACCACTTTTTACCAATCAGTTCGAAGCGGTATTCGGCACTTAAACCGCTGTTTTCCAACCAGAATTTTTGATAAAAAGTTGTCTCTGTTTTTTTATACGAAGTTTTATATTGCTTTGGATCGATATCGGAAATTTTCGTTCTCATTAACATCCAGTTGTCTTTTGTCCATTCAATTTCATCCTGGCCGTTAATCATTTTTCCTTCCAAGGGGAAGCGTATCCTTGACATCTGAAAAACGCTGTCGGTGTGGAACTTGTGGTAAAATTCATCGAAGTTTTCCGTATTTTTTTGCGTTTTCGAGGAATTTTCCTTGTGTGGGTTGTTCGAAACCGCGTTTTTAGGGCCTTTGCATCCAATCGAGATCGAAACGGTTGCAATCAAAGCCAGAAAGATGACGGCCATTTTTAGGTTTGTGGTTGAAAACTTCAAGACTATCATAGGTTAAGGTGTTTTATTTTGGTTTTATTCAGAATTCAGATTAGACATTTCATTGTGGTCAGGTTATGCTCTTACTTGGTGTTAATGAAACAAGAATGAAGTAAAGCGCAACTAGCGAGGTAATTATAGCGGTTGTCAGAAATAATACCGTTGGCCCAAAGGCAAACCACAAAAATCCAGCCAGTGAACTGGCAATCAACGAGCAAATACTTTGTAACCCCGAATAGGTGCCAATGGCTGTGGCCGTATCCTTTTTGTGCGATATGTTCGATATCCACGCTTTTGAAATTCCTTCAGTTGCCGCCGAATAAATCCCGTAGAGCGCAAATAGAAAAAAGAAGCCATATACCGACTGAATAAAAGACATTCCAAGATAGACAAAGGAAAAGAGCACCAAACCCGCTACAAGAATGGTTTTCAATCCCATTTTATCGGCTACAATTCCAAGAGGATAGGAAAACAGAGCGTAAACAAGATTATAAAAGATGTAGATTGCAATAACGAACATGTCATCATGTCCGGCCTGTTTTACCATAAGCAACAGGAATACGTCCGAACTGTTGAACAGGGCAAAAAACAACAACCCGCCAACCAGTTTCTTGTATTCTTTAGAGCTTACATTCAGATATTTAAAAGAAGTGAAGAATGAAACCTTGGTTTCCGGTTTCATCACTGGTTTCGATTTGTCATGAATAAACCTTGAGGCAGCAATGGCCAATAATCCCGGAGCCAGCGCAAGAATGAAAAGTACTTTGTACTGTTCGGGGTAATAATGCAGATACACCAAGGCTACTGTGGGCCCAAGAACAGCGCCAAATGTGTCCATGGAGCGATGAAACCCAAACACTCTGCCTTTTGTTTCTATTGTAGTTTCGTTTGACAGCAGGGCATCGCGGGCTCCGGTTCGAATTCCTTTTCCAAACCGATCGAGGGTTCTGATAAAAACAACCCAGGCTGGATACACAAATAGCACCATAAGGGGTTTGGTCAAGGCACTTAACGAGTATCCGGCTTGTACAAATATAGCTCGACGGCCTTGAATATCAGAAAGTTTCCCAAAGTAACCCTTACTAAGACCAGCGGTCGCCTCGGCTATTCCCTCGATTACACCAATGAGAAAAATCGAGAAACCAATAGATTTCAGATAAATTGGCATTACCGGATAGAGCATTTCACTGGCCGTATCGGTCAGGAAACTGATAATGGACAGTGTCCAAACGGTTTTCGTTATGTACTTCACCGGAGGAGAATATGCAGTTGAAACCGTACCTGTCAAGTTTCATAAGGTTGTTGGTTAAAACAATCTTGCTTTGATTTAAAT
>JBBISE010000026.1:0-29255 GCA_037441445.1 Salinivirgaceae bacterium | reverse complement strand
AGCTATTTACAATCCAGGGCAATTGACGCCACAGAAAACCCGGCTGTGTCTATCTATTTCGAACAATGGCACCGCTTCTGTTGTTCCGGATATTCAGCAACAGTTGGTCCAAAACTCTTTGTCAGCAACGATGGACAAAACTGGACACGCTATGATGTACACCAGGCCGGAATCAACGCAACGCCAAAAAGAAACCCATCGGTTGTAGAAATGTCAATTTCATCTGTAGTAGCCAATCAATCAACCGTTTACCTTCGTTTCCACCATATCGGGCAAGATGCCTACCACTGGTCAATTGACGATATAACCGTCTATGAGCCTGCACCTTACGACACGAGAATTGTAAATTATTTTGTCGATTATGCTGAAGAAAGATTTGCCTACTATACAAATGACAACTACGCTAAATTATACTCAGGAACACCATTATTCTCACCATATCATTCGTTCCAGGAAATTATAAGGGCAAGAGCCTTGTTGCAAAACTATGGAGCTAGTCAAAGCACTAATTTGACAATAACTACAAAGATTTTCAAGGAAGACACTGAATTATATTCAAACACATCAGCCGCAAATCCCATACATAATATTGGGGCTTTGGATAGTTTAGAGATGCTAATGAATTACCAAATTCCACAAGAATTAACTAGCATTGGTTCGTACCATTATCAAGGTGTGGTAAATATTGATGAGGAAGATGAGATGCCAGAGAATAATGGATACAGATATGATTTCACGATAACCGAAAACCTGTTTAGCTATGTTGATCCCACTTACGCTTCAACCGATCGTCAAAGTCCATACAGTTACGTAGGTTCTGTTGACGGAGACGGATGCGGTGTAATCTTTATGCTAAACCCAACATCCCCTCTGCCATATGTTTTAGAAGGTGTAAACGTTTATATTCCAAGTGATTCTTACAATTGGGACATTTGGGAAGCTGGCGATTTTGCATATCTAACTGCTGAAATTTACCAAGGTACCTTAAGCGGTGCTGAGTATGTTTTTGACGTTACAGTTCCTTTAGTTTCCAGCGAATCAACCCCCATAGATTCGCTTATGGTAAACACATGGGTTTATCTTCCATTTCTGAAAGACGGTGCAGGTGAAAACATTAGCCCGGTAGAGCAAGGACATCAATATTTTATCATGATCCGTTTCTACACCAATAATCAACGCTTTTACATTGGGGCCGATAAATTTACCCAATCATCATTCTACTCGAATTGGATTAACCTTGGCAACGATCCAGGATGGGTCTCCGCTACAACCGGTATTTCTATGGAATTGATAATGAATAAATTTGGCGAAAATCCAGGCACTGATGTTCAGTTTTACGTTCATGATGGCAACACTCCTGCAGCAGGAGCAGTGGTAACACTTTACACTCAAAATAGTGTTTCCGAAGCCGTTCAAAATAACTACACGGTCAATGGCAATGGTATGGCCAACATAACAAATCTTCGTAGTGGAACATACGCTTACAAAGTAAGTTTTGAAGGCGTTGAAAAAACAGGATCATTTACCGCCTATGGTTCTGACAAAGAAATTGATATCAACTTTGGCATTGAAAATATCGAAAGTACTTCACCTGCTCTTGCGACTCAGGTTTACCCAAATCCAACAACGGATATTATCACTGTTAAAAACAACGGAACACTTTCAAAAATTGTAATCAGCAACATTTTAGGACAAACAATGACCGTTGTAAATTCTCCCGATGAAAACGAATCATTGAACATTAACAACTACCCCACAGGTGTTTATATGATTACGGTATTCGATAAATCAGGAAACCAATCAACGCAACAATTAGTAAAGCAATAATAGCCTATTGTTAGCAAAAAAAGGGATGGATAAAACCATCCCTTTTTTTGTAAATTTTTCAGCATTAACTTCTTCGAAAAAGTAAGTCAACGGAATCAAAATAATTCGTAAATTTGCAGTCCAAAAATTGTGGACATGTTTGAATTTGGTAATGTAGCTTTGGAAAAATTTATTATCCATCAGGTCGGAAGTTCCTTCGACCCAACTTCGCTTTTGCTTTCTGAAAGCGAATTGGTTATACATGACCCGGATTTAAGACAAGTACTTCTCTCCTATTTCCTGTCCTCGTTCAAACCAGGTGCTTTCTACGAGTTTGATATTGAACAGGGAACAGATGCCCACAACATGTATCAATACGTTTCGGCAATTTTCAGTAACCCAAAAAACTTTAAAGAAAACAGTGATAACATTGCCAAATGGCTGCACAACACATCACAGCACCCAAATATAAAAACCGGGGAACTCTATGTAGGTCTCTTTAAAGATTTAACTATAGAGGGACAGGTTGTTGATTGTCTGGGAATTTTCAAAAGCGAAAACAAAGACATTTTTCTTAAAGTTTTTCACAACGACCAACAAATAATGGCCGAGTACGATAAAGGTGTAAGCATCCGAAAATTAGACAAAGGTTGTCTGATATTCAACATCCATGGTGAACAAGGCTACAAAATAACAATTGTTGATAAAGTTAACAAAAGTGCCGAAGCTCAATACTGGAAAACCGATTTTCTTAACCTTCGTCAAATCAGTGACAATTACTATCAGACTGAATACCTGATGCAGGTTTGCAAGCAATTTGGAAACGAAGTACTAACTGAGGAAAACAATGTCGAAAAAGCGCAACAGATAGCTTTTCTACAACGCAGTAACGACTACTTTAAAAACGTTGAAAGGTTTGATAACGAAGAATTTACGAAAAAAGTAATTGGTCACGATGAGGCCATTGACGCGTTCGAAGATTACAAAAAGCAATTTACTGAAAACTACGGCGTAGAATTTGCTGACAACTTCCCCGTCTCGAAACCTGCTGTGGTTAAAGGCAGAAAATATTTCCGTCCAGTAATAAAACTTGATAAAAATTTCCATCTCTATGTGCATGGAAATCCTGATTTCATTGAGCGGGGATTCGACAGTGCAAAACAAATGAACTATTATAAACTATTCTTCAACGAAGAAGCATAAACAAATTATTATGGCATCAATTCAAAGACTAAAAAAAGAACTCAGTTACGTTACTACAGAATTGCTATTTGGTTGCTATGTAACCGAGGTTGCTAATCCAGCAATATCTGCCGATGAAATTATGAAAATAGCCAAAGAAGTAACCACCTTGCATTCAGGCACTATAGTTCGTATTAACGATTACAAACGTTCTGCCGCTGAACAAAAAAAGAGTGCACGCAAATATTTCGGAGTAATCCGCACAGACCTTGTAAAATCAACAAAAGATATAGTTGATCGTTTAGAGTCTTTCAGAAAATAAAAACACAATTACCATGATCAAAATAACCCTTCCCGACAACAGTGTCCGTGAATATCCAGCCGGGGTTACCGGAATGGACATTGCACAAAGCATCAGCCCACGATTGGCAGAAAATGTTCTATCCGTTACAGTAAATGAGAATTTGTGGGATTTGACGCGTAAAATTACGACCGATGCATCCATTAAGTTGCACAAATGGGAAGAAGAGGAAGGGAAACATGCCTTTTGGCACTCATCAGCCCACCTTTTGGCTGAAGCCCTTCAGGAACTCTATCCAGGCACCAAATTCGGTATAGGGCCTGCCATTGAGCAAGGGTTTTATTATGATGTGGAATTGCCAGAAGGAAAAACCATTACCGATGCCGACTTTATTACCATCGAAAATAAAATGATGGAACTGGCAGCGAAAGAGAGTGCCTATATACGTACTGAAGTTTCGAAGAAAGAAGCGTTCGATTATTTTGAGAAAATTGGTGAAAACTACAAAACCGAAATGATTTCGGAATTGGAAGACGGAACCATCTCGTTTTACAAACAAGGATCGTTCACCGACCTTTGCCGTGGGCCACACTTGCCATCTACTTCACCAATAAAAGCGGTAAAAGTAACCTCTGTAGCCGGAGCTTACTGGCGCGGCGACGAAAAACGCAAGCAGTTGACACGCGTTTATGCCATAACCTTCCCCAAGAAGAAAATGCTGGAGGAATATCTGGTGTTGCTCGAGGAAGCAAAAAAACGCGATCACCGGAAATTAGGCAAAGAGCTCGAACTATTCACCTTCTCTCAAGCTGTTGGACAAGGGTTACCGTTGTGGTTACCTAAAGGCGCCGCTTTGCGTGAACGTTTGGAAAACTTCCTGAAAAAAATTCAGAAAAAGTACCAATATCAAATGGTCATGACCCCACACATTGGGGGTAAGCAACTGTACGTAACCAGTGGGCATTATGCAAAATACGGAGCTGACTCGTTTAAACCAATAATGACTCCGGCCGAGGGCGAAGAATTCCTGTTAAAACCCATGAACTGTCCCCACCACTGCGAAATATATAAATCGAGTCCAAAATCATATAAAGATTTACCTGTAAGGCTTGCCGAATTTGGAACTGTTTATCGTTACGAGCAAAGTGGCGAATTGCATGGTTTGACCCGTGTACGAGGCTTTACACAGGACGATGCCCACATTTTCTGTCGCCCCGATCAGTTGAAAGAAGAGTTTGTGAAGGTAATCGACATCGTTTTTTATATTTTTAAAACACTGAATTTCAACGACTTCATAGCACAAGTATCACTACGTGACAAAGTCAACCGCGAGAAATACATTGGAAGTGATGAAAACTGGGAAAAAGCTGAAAACGCCATCATAGAGGCAGCCAACGAGCGTGGTTTAAACTATGTTGTTGAATATGGCGAAGCCGCATTTTATGGTCCCAAACTCGACTTTATGGTACGCGATGCTATTGGTCGGAAATGGCAGCTGGGAACCATCCAGGTTGACTATAACCTGCCCGAAAGATTCGGGCTTGAGTATATTGGAAACGATGATAAACGATATCGTCCGGTCATGATTCACCGAGCCCCGTTTGGTTCCATGGAACGTTTCATAGCCGTGCTGATTGAACATACCGGTGGAAGGTTCCCGTTGTGGCTCACTCCCGAACAGGCAGTTGTGTTACCCATCAGCGAAAAATATAACGATTTCGCGAAAAAAGTTTTAGAATTGCTAAATAATTCCGATATTCGCACCGTTTTTGACGACCGAAACGAAAAAATAGGTCGTAAAATACGTGATAATGAGCTCAAAAGGACACCGTACCTATTGGTAGTGGGGGAAAAGGAAATGGAAACCAACACTATTTCAGTACGCCGCCAAGGCCAGGGGGACATGGGGACAATGACCATTGACAAGTTCATAAACCACGTTCAAAGTGAAGTTAACAAAGAGTTGTCTAATTAATCAAAGGAGGATTAAGCCATAGCACTGAAACCTACACCGAGAATTCCGAGGGGTCGCCCGGAACAGGAACCGGCTCATCGCATTAATGAACGAATCAACACTCCGAAAGTGAGGTTGGTTGGCGAAAATATCGAAAATCCCGGACTTTTCAGTACAATCGAAGCCATTCGTTTAGCTGAACAATTGGGACTTGATTTAGTCGAAATTGCCCAAAACGCAGACCCACCCGTTTGCCGCATTGTCGATTACCAAAAGTTCCTTTACGAACAAAAGAAAAAGCTAAAGGAACAAAAGGCAAAAACTGCAAAGGTCGTGGTCAAAGAAATTCGCTTTGGCCCACATACTGACGATCATGACTTTGAATTTAAAAAGAACCATGCCGTCAAATTTTTGCAGGAAGGCGCAAAAATAAAAGCCTACGTTTTCTTTAAAGGAAGGACAATCCTTTTCAAGGAGCAAGGCGAAATCCTTCTGTTGAAGTTGGCAACGGAGGTCGAGGAATGGGGAAAAGTGGAGCAACTCCCCAAATTAGAAGGAAAAAGAATGACAATCTTTATAACACCAAAAAAGTTGAAAAAGTAACAAACTTGTTTAACATTTTTTAATCCAGAGCATTATGCCAAAAGTAAAAACAAACCCCGGAGCGAAAAAACGCTTTTCGTTGACCGGAAGTGGAAAAATCAAACGTAAGCACGCGTTTAAAAGCCACATTTTGACAAAAAAAACTACTAAGAGAAAGCGTAACCTGACCAATGCCGGTTTGGTATCGGATGCCGATTCACGCAATATCTTCAAGTGTTTAGGTTTAAAATAATTTTTTAACAAACAACCGAATGATGCAGTAATAAAGATCTTTATAACAAAGACACTGTACATTCATAAACAATTACTACTATGCCCAGATCAGTAAACGCAGTAGCATCAAGAGCCCGCAGAAAAAAAATCCTCAGCCGTACCAGAGGATACTTCGGAGCAAGAGGTAAAGTATGGACCGTAGCTAAAAACACATACGAAAAAGGGATGCAGCACCAGTACCGCGACCGCAAAACAAAAAAACGTAATTTCAGGGCTCTCTGGATTCAAAGGATAAACGCAGGTGCACGCCTTCACGGAATGACCTATTCGGAGTTTATGGGTTCTTTGCACAAAAAAGATATCCAAATCAACCGCAAGGTTCTTGCCGACCTGGCAATGAACAATCCTGCCGCTTTTGAAATGATTGTAAAATCAGTAAAAGCCTAAGGAAAGCACCGTTTTTGGTAAATCGAAGATTGTCAATTTCTATATGCAGACCGCCCGAAATAAACCCTTGGGCGGTTTTGTTTTTTCATCTGGCCGGGAAATCAACTATAAATGACAAACCAATCCGAAATTTTTGATAGAAATTCGAATCCAACGGAAAGACTTATTGGGATTAAATTGCGTTTAACACAACGGTAATTATTCTGTAAGTTCAATCAAAAATATATTTTGTAAAATCAAATTATTTTTCTTATTTTGTAGTGGTTATGGCTAAACGAAGATAATCGCCGGGAATATACCAATCAGGAAGGAATATGATTTCGTCACGATTTATAATAAAAGCAGCATTTGTAATTGGTATAATGTCAATTATAAATATTATCCCTTTTGAAGTACTGGCACAGAAACCCAAGTATGTTGTTTACGGAAAGGTAAAAATGGTGGACGGCTCATCGGAGGGCGTTCAAATACAAGTCGAAAGAGACGGACAAAGGGTAAAAACTGAACAAGTCCCTAAAAACGGGAAGTTTGAATTTGAAATGGATTACCAAAAAAAATACATTCTTACATTTGAGAAACAAGGTCATGTTACAAAAAGGATAAGCATTGACACCAATATACCAGACAGCGAATATAGCAAACCCGAATTCGAAGCACACGCTCCGTTTGAATTTCAGGTTGTATTATTCAAACAACAGGAAGGTGTTGATATAATTGTATTTAACCAACCTGTGGCAAGTATTAAGTACCATCCAGCAACGGATGATTTCGATTACGACACCGACTATTCCAAGACCGTACAAAAACGGGTTGATGATACAGAGAAGTTGCTTTCAGGCAAAAATCCCACAGAAAATACACCACAATCAGACAGAAGCAAGGCAGCGGAATTACAAGCACAGGTTGACGCAGCAAGAAAAGCACAGGAGGAAAAGCAGAGAGCAGCCGAGGTTGAAAGGCATCGTCAGATTGCTGAACAAAAAAGAGTAGCCGATAGCATTAAAATTGCGAAAGATGAACATAAAAGGAAGGAAAACGAAGAACAGGCACGAAAAATCGCAGAACAGAAACGTGTTTCGGACAGCATAAAAGTGGCACAGGAAGAAAAAGCCCGTCAACAAGCCATTGAAGATGCTAAGAAAAGAGCGGCAGCGCAAGCCCGGGCTGACAGCATTCTGCGAGCCAATGAAATTGAACGTGCCCGTAAGGTTGCCGAGGAATTGGCAAGAGCACAGGCCGAGCAGGAAGCCAAGAAAAAGGTGGAAGACGAAGCCAAACAAAAAGAAATTGAGGAACAACAGAAGCGCATTGCCCGTCAAAAGGAAGTGGCTGATAGCATAAAAGCAGCTCAGGAAGAAATTGCACGCAAGCAAGCCATAGAAGATACGAAGAAAAGAGCTGAAGCACAAGCCAGAGCTGACAGTATTCAAAGAGCCCAGGAAATAGAACGTGCTCGCAAGGTTGCCGAGGAGTTGGCCAAAGCTCAGGCAGAACAAGAAGCAAAGAAAAAAGCGGAAGAAGAAATCAAGCAAAAAGAAATTGAAGAACAACAAAAACGTATTGCCCGCCAGAAAGAGGTAGCTGACAGTATAAAAGCAGCACAGGAAGATATTGCCCGACAAAGAACGATTGAAGATGCCAAGCAAAAAGCCATAGCACAGGCTCGGGCTGATAGTCTACAACGAGCCCAGGAAATTGAAAAAGTAAGGAAAGCAGCCGAGGAAGCAGCTCGCGTTCAGGCCGAAATTGAAGCCAAAACTTTGGCTGAGGAGGAAGCCAAAAGAAAAGCAAAAGAAGAGCAAGATAAATTAATAGCCCGGCAGAATGCCTTGGCTGACAGCGTAAAAAAAGCAGAAGAAGATAAGCTTAGAAGAGAACAAATTGAACAAACACGGAGAATCGCCGAACAAAACCGGATTGCAGACAGCATTCAAAAAGCACAAGACGAACGCAACAGGCTAAAATTAATTGAGGAAATGAAATTGGCCGCCTTAAGCAAAGCACGGGCAGATAGTCTTGTAGCCGCCCAGCAGGAAGCCGCCCGGTTGGCCCAGATAGAGGAAAACAAAAAGTTAAGAGAACAGGCAGACTCAATTAAAAAAGTAGGGGAAGAAGCCCAGCGATTGCGAGAAATTGAACAGTCTAAGGTTATTGCACAACAAAAAATGATGGCTGACAGCATCCAAAAAGTACAGGAAGATATGCAACGTAAAAAAGTAGAAGAAGATATTCGCAGGGTTGCCATTGAAAGGGCCGCAGCTGATAGTGTATTTAAAGTCAGGGAACAAGAGAGAATGGAACGCGAACGCCAATTGGCCGAGGCACGCAAAAAACAGCAGGAAGAAAACATTCAGTCCAAAGCCACCCAATCACTGGAGTCAAGTTTCGTTGATATTGACGATAAGCTTAAGGAAGTGCTTGCTCACCGCAAAACCGTGTATGAGTATTCGGAATTCAACAAGAAAGTAACTAAAGTGTTTATCAACGAGAATAACAACCTGAGTGTATATGTAATGGTTGAACACTCCTTTGGCGATACATACTATTTTGTTGAAGAAGGAATAAGGGGCTACCGTACTATTAGCCAATCTATTTTTGCCAGCAAAACCAAAGATTAGGCTTGTTCTTGTATGAGCTTTCTATGTCTTTTCATGGAAATGAGCATCCATGAAATTCCAAAAAGCAATGACACAACCCCGGCTGCGAAAGTAAGAAAAAAGCCAAGTTTTTCATAGAACCAAATACCCACAACCGGAGCAAAAATAGCGCGGAAACCCGTCAAAGTCAGGTGCAACGATTGGTAGTAACCCGACTCCTCTGGGCGACAAAAGTAAGCTGAACCAATACTCCACAACAGTGCCATGGTGGCGGCAAAAAATCCGTATCCCACATAGGTTGGAATTAGCCAGTAGAACAGAGTAAAATCACCCAGCTGTGCACTTCCCTGCCAGACACTTGTAACAGCCAGGAAACCAAAATATACCATAAGAGAAGCAAAGGTGATGCTGGCGAACTTTCGCGGATCAATTTTCCCCAGCAATGCCCCAAAGTAAGGTAGCAACACGATAGCTAAAACATTATACACGTTTTTGTATATAGCAAGGCTTGTATAGTTCAAGTCAAGTTCTTTGCTAAAAAAAATGGTAATCACCGCAGCCGTGCTCATCCAGGCAAATCCGTAAAACATAAAACCTATTTCAAAATCGCGAAATGGTTTGTTCGTTACAATTATAAATTGAATGTTTCTAAGACTCGATCTTATTCCCTGAAATATGGGTGCCCTGGTTAAACTGCTTTCCGGCTTTTTGTATGGTATCATTGATAAAAGTACCACTGAAACGATTCCTAAAACACCAAGCAGCGGATAAACAAAACGATAAACTGTAGGATTAATATCAAGCCAGAAACCGAAAAAGAAGGTGGCTACCATCATGATTACTTTATTAACCGAAGCAGCATAGCTGTAGAAACGGCCAAAATTCGCGTGCTCATAACTGTTTTTCAGTAACAGGTTGATGGTAGGAAAGATAATGGGTGTGGAAAGGTAGTACAGTAAAAAAATTCCTAAAAAAATGGATGGATAGATGGAACCTGGCGTTTGTGCCGCAGGAAAAAAGGAAAACATCAAGAGTGGAAGGCGGGTAATTAAGGCGACAAGAATTAACATTTTTTGTGTTTTAATAACTTTCCTCAACAACTCGTGAAATAGAATAGAAAACAAAAGAACAACGTGTTGAAACTGAAACAGGAATGAAATTTGGTAATTGGTTCCGCCCAAGCTTTTAACCAAAACAAACTCATTGAGTGCTAAAACACCCAGAATAATGCCATCGATGAGGGAATAGGCAAGGTGGTAAGCAAAAGCAGATTTCTCGCGGGGTAACATGTTGAGCTATTTATATCGGGCAAAAGTAGTAAAAGTTTGCATTAATGAATTGGATTAACCACCGAAAGAGCGTATTTTTACAAGCAAAGACACGGAACGATCATGTATCTTAAAAAGCTGATTATCAACAATTATAAAAACATTGAACAGGCACTACTGGAATTTTCAGGTGGCATAAACTGTTTTATAGGGTTAAACGGAGCCGGAAAAACCAATCTGTTGAGCTCAATCTATTACTTGTCGGCTTGCAAAGATTACTTTAACCTTCCCGATAGCTTTAACATACTGAACGATAACGACTTTTTTATTATTGACGGGTATTTTGAACGTTTGGGGGACGAGAATCGAATTTATTGTGGTGTACAGCGCGAAAAAGGTAAAGTAATGAGCCTCAACGGCAAGGAATATCAACGGTTGTCCGATCATATCGGTTACGTGCCATTGGTCATGATTACACCTTCGGACACTATGGTAATCCACGCGGGAAGCGAGGAACGGCGCCGCATGATAAACTTTATGATTTCGCAATTCGACCGTTCGTACCTCAATAAGTTGATACATTACAACAAGGCATTGGAAAACAGGAATAAAATCCTGAAACAAATGCGCGATGAACGCCGGATTGATGAACTGACACTTGAAATGTACGACGTACAGTTGTTAAAATACGGACACGACATCTTTCAGTCACGTCAACAGTTTATGAATGAGTTTAAAACTATTTTTCAGCAGTATTATTCACTCATTAGCGAAAACAACGAAAAGGTCGATCTGATCTATCAAAGCCAATTGTTGGACAAGGATTTTAAAAGCCAACTTAACCTGGCGCGGTTGGCTGATTTCGCTGCCGGATATACCACCGTGGGAATCCACAAAGACGACCTTGAAATGACCATTGAAGGAAGGCCTGTAAAGAAATCGGCTTCTCAGGGACAGCAAAAGACTTTTATAATTTCCATAAAATTAGCCTATTATGATTATTCGGCCAAGAAAACGGAAATAAAGCCCCTCCTACTGCTCGACGATATTTTTGATAAACTGGATGCTAACCGGGTGGCTAAAATTGTGGAACTGGTTTCAGCAGAGCATTTTGGACAAATTTTCGTAACCGATGCTAACAAAGTTCGTTTGGAAAATATTTTGGAGAACATTCCATCTGATTATAAGATTTTTTCAGTAAATTGCGGCCAAGTTCAACTCCAGTATGAGAAGACAGAAAACAATCCCACTGGGACAAGTCATTGATGAATGGATAACCACCAACACTGCCAGTAAAAAGCTGGGAGAAATGTCGGTTATAAATAACTGGGAAACTTTGGTAGGTGGCCACATGGCAAAATCGACCCAGGGTCTCAGGATTGTTGATGGTGTGTTGTTTGTAAAAATAACCTCGGGCGTGGTGAAGCAAGAGTTGCAAATGATTCGTACACCACTGAAAAACAGGATCAATAAGGAATTTGGATACGAAGTACTGGCCGATATACGGCTTGATATGTAGTAAAATCCTCTGCAGGAATGGCTGCAAAACTTCCTGCTTTTTTATGTTTATAATGTAGTAACAGTCAAACATTTTTTGAATGAAACCCATCACCTTAAACCAAATCCAAACCTTTGTTCATTCCGAACCGTTTGTTATTTACGGAGTATCATCAAATAAACTTAAGTTTGGCAATTCAATTCTCAAGGAACTCTCGAAAAGGGGATACACCTTGTTTGCCATTCATCCAACTCAAGAAGAGGTGGATGAAAAGCCCTGTTACAAAAGCTTTTCAGACCTTCCCCAAAAACCGGAATCGGCCATTATTTGTATAAAGCCCGAAAAAACCAACCTTCTTTTGGACGAACTTAAAGAAAAAGGAATAAAAAATATCTGGTTTCAAAAAGGTTCGGCAACAAAAGAGATTGTGGCCAAGGCGCAGAAAATGTTTCCAACTGTAGTGCATGGAAAGTGCATTTTGATGTTTACAAAACCAGACGGGTTTCACAAGTTTCACGCAAACATGGTGAAATTCTTTGGACAATTCCCAAAATCAGAGCCTCAACTTTCTGAAGTATAAACCTTAATACAACCAAAAATATGTACACAAAAACATTCATGGGCGCAATCCTGATAACCATATTGGCTGCCAGTTGCAGTAAAACCGAACTAAATCCTTTTTTAGCTGAGTTTAACACCCCGTATCAGGTACCTCCGTTCGAGAAAATTAAACTGGAACATTATGTACCCGCTTTCCAGGCTGGAATTGAAGAGCAAAAAATTGAAATTGAAAATATTATCAACAACAAGGAAGAACCAACCTTCAAGAACACTATTGAAGCACTTGAATTTAGTGGAGAAACACTGAAAAAAGTGAACTCGGTTCTTGCAAACCTCACCAGTTCGGCCACCAGCGATGCGTTGCAACAAATTGCACGCGAAACGGCACCTTTAATTTCAGGGCACACCGACAACATTAATATGAACCCAAAACTGTTTTCCAGAGTCAAGGAGGTCTATGAGAAAAGGGAAAGTCTAAGTCTTAATCCAGAACAATTAATGCTGGTAAAAGATACGTATAAACGTTTTGAGCGTGGCGGAGCAAATCTTAACGAAGAAGATAAAACAAAAATGAAGGAGATTAACAGCGAATTGTCCCTTCTTTCTATAAAATTTCGTGAAAACGTGAACAAAGACGGCGCTGCATTCAAGCTAATTCTCGAAAGTGAAGATGATTTAGCCGGTTTGCCACAAGGAGTCCGCGATGCTGCCGCAGCAGCTGCCAAGCAAAACGACCTTGAAGGGAAATGGTTGGTTACACTAGACAACCCCAGCCGGTTACCCTTTTTGCAATACAGCAACCGCCGCGATTTGCGTGAAAAAGTTTATAAAGCCTATGTTATGCGTGGCGACAACGACAATGAATTTGACAACAAAGAAACATTACAAAAAATTCTGTCACTCCGTGCAGAAAGAGCACAACTGCTTGGTTTTAAACATCATGCCGATTTTGTATTGGAAGAACGCATGGCCAAAACACCTGAAGAAATCTACGACTTGTGCTATCAATTAATGAACCGAGCCAACGTTGCAGCAAAGAACGAACTCATGGAAATGCAAAAGTTGGCTAATTCAGAAGGAATGAATTTTAAATTGGAAGCCTGGGACTGGTCGTATTATACTGAAAAACTACGCAAGCAAAAGTTCGAACTCGATGAGGAAGAATTGCGCCCCTATTTTGAATTGAAAAATGTTCTGAAAGGCGTATTTGACGTATCGGGCAAACTTTTCGATATTCAATTTAAAGAACGCACCGATATACCAACCTACCATGCTGAGGCCAAAGTCTTTGAAGTCGCTGATTTAAAAGGAGAAACAGTGGGTATACTTTACATGGATTTTCATCCTCGCACAGGCAAAAACGGCGGAGCCTGGATGAATAGTTACCGGAAGCAATACAACAGGAATGGCAAACGAGTTCCCCCTGTTATTACAGTTGTATGCAACTTTTCAAGGCCAACAGAAACTAAACCGGCGTTGCTCTCGTTTGACGAAGTTAGCACCTTGTTTCACGAGTTTGGTCATGCCCTTCATGGTTTGTTAAGCCGATGCGAATACTACTCGCTATCAGGAACATCGACCCCACGCGATTTTGTTGAGCTACCCTCACAAATTATGGAAAACTGGGCTTCTGAACCTGAAGTAATGAAAACATTTGCCCACCATTTCCAAACAGGTGAAGTAATCCCCGACGCGTTGATTGCAAAAATGGAAGCCTCGTCGAAGTTTAACCAGGGATTCACTGTATCGGAATTTCAGGCAGCGGCATTGCTCGATATGTATTGGCACACACTGGAAACCAACGAAATACCCGATGTCCATGAATTTGAAAAACAAATACGTGCAAAAATAGGGTTGATTCCGGAAATTGAGTATCGCTATCGCAGTACCCATTTTAACCATATCTTTGCTTCGGGATATTCGGCTGGATATTACAGCTACACATGGGCCGAGATTTTAGATGCCGATGCTTATGAGGCATTTAAAGAAACCAGCCTGTTTGACAAAGAAACAGCTGGCAGATTTAAAACCCACATATTGGAACGCGGAGGAACAGAAGATGCCATGACCATGTATGTCAATTTCCGTGGGCGCAAACCTTCCATTGATGCGCTGTTAAAACGAAAAGGAATTTAATTTAGCAAACACGTATAAACTATTTTTTTTATGGAAAGCATTAAAGGAACACAAACCGAAAAGAACTTATTGAAATCGTTTGCCGGCGAATCGCAGGCAAAAAACCGGTACACCTTCTTTGCCAAAGTGGCCAAAGAGGAAGGTTACGAGCAAATTGCCGCCCTGTTTATGGAAACAGCCATGCAGGAAGAACAACACGCCAAAACCTTTTTCAAATTTCTTGAAGGCGGTATGGTTGAAATCACAGCCAGTTATCCTGCCGGTGTCATTGGAACAACCGCTGAAAACCTTTTGGCGGCTGCCGAAGGCGAAAATGAAGAGTGGGAAATGCTTTACCCTCAATTTGCAGAAATAGCGGAAAAAGAAGGATTCAAGAAAATAGCCACCATTTTCCGTTTAACAGCTAAGGTTGAAAAAGAGCACGAAGATCGTTACCGCAAACTACTGGAACGCGTTAAATCAGAAACTGTTTTCGGTCGTGACGAAGAAATAGAATGGCAATGCCGTAAGTGTGGTTATGTGCACAAAGGTAAAAAGGCGTTGAAAAACTGCCCGGTTTGTAGTCACCCGGAAGCCTATTTCGAGGAAAAGGCTATGAATTATTAAAAGCCAAAGCAGAAAATTTAAAGTGCAAAATCAAACGGTTTTGCACTTTTGCTTTTTTCATAACTCCATGTATTAAAAAAGTTTCAGAATTTTACTATTTTCGCAACCAAAATACAATTTTTGCCCGCTGATAATGACAATTAAACAAAACATAGGAAAAATACTGTTGAAACTTTTTGGGTGGAAACTGGTTGGTCAGGCTCCCGAAGAGAGGAATTTTATCATCATAGTAGTCCCCCACACCAGCTATTGCGACTTTTTAGTTGGCAAGATGTTTAACCTGTACCTGGGTTTTCCCATTTTCTTTATGATAAAAAAAGAGGCTTTTTTCTTTCCTATTGGGTACATGCTAAAAGGCGTGGGCGGAGTTCCGGTTGACAGAAAAAAACCCGGGGCCACCATGTTGCAAATGTTGGAACGTTTTCAAAATCAAAAACAATTTGTATTGGTAATTGCCCCTGAAGGAACCCGCGAGAAGGTAAATTGTTGGAAACCTGGTTTTTGGTATTTTGCTACCAAGGCAAACGTCCCCGTTGTTCCGGTGGGGTTGAACTACAAAACACGCACAGCTTATATGGGCAAACCTGTGTATATGACCAATAACCGCGATGCCGACTTTGAAACATTGCGGGCAGTTTACCGTTCCCAAGATATTTGTGCCCGATATCCTGAGAAATTTCAACTGTAGGTTGCTATGCCACAAAACCTTACTCTTGTTGCCCTTCAAACAGACGTTGTTTGGGAAAACCCCGAACAGAACCGTCAGAAGGTTGAAAAATTGATTTCTACAATTCAAACTGCTGATATTGTAGTACTTCCCGAGATGTTTACCACCGGATTTCAGCCCAGGGGGATGAACCTTGCGGAAAGCATGAATGGCAAAACGGTTTTATGGATGAAAAATCTTGCACAGCAGCGAAATTTTGTTGTTGCCGGAAGCATCATTGTTCTTGAGAATGATAAGTTGTACAACCGTTTTATATGGGCTTTTCCCGACGGCAACACCGAATTTTACGACAAACGTCATCTGTTTTCCTACGGCAAAGAACATTTGCACTATGCAGCCGGTAAAAAGCGAGTAGTGTTGGAATATAAGGGCTGGCGAATACTTCCCCAAATTTGTTATGACCTGCGGTTTCCCGTTTGGTCGCGCAACCAAAACGACTACGATTTGGCCGTATATGTTGCCTCGTGGCCACAACCCCGAACATGGGTTTGGGAGCATTTGCTAGTGGCCAGGGCCATTGAAAATCAGTCATTTGTTGTTGGCGTAAATCGTGTAGGCATTGATGGATTTGGTCTTACATACGAGGGTAAAACAAAGATGATTGCTCCGACTGGAACAATCATCTCACAAGCTGAAGAGCCTTCCGAAAAGATGGTTGTTGCGACCCTTGCCTACAGCGAACTTGAACAATGGCGAAGTGCTTTTCCGGCATTGGCGGACAGAGATGGGTTTACTTTGTTGGAATAGATTCCGCTAAATATCTCTCCCCTACCAAGTTAAATGCCCGGATACAGGCAGGACAAAATTCCAAAGTACGGGTAAACATAGTACAATTGTGTGACGAACGATATACTCCAAGCGCATGGTATTGCGCCCCTTCGAACAATCCTACTTTACCGTAATTCTCCATTGTCCGGAATAAACTGTCTTCGAACCGCTGTTGACGGCGAAACAATTCGGTCATTTGGTATTCAGGAACTTTATTTTTACGCATTTCGCGACGTATTTTCTGAATTCCAATGCTGTGCTCATCGAATTTCTGTTTATCCCACGGGGTTGGAATGGGAATAGAAGGATCAATCATGTCGGCCCATTTAATTTTTTCACGATCGGTTTGAATGGTCACGTTCAACTCCCACGGTTCAATTATGGAGCTTCCCATTTCGTAACTGGTGGCCGAAGTATAGTATTCGTCGGCCAAATCGGCAAAATGATGACCAAATTCGTGAACAAATAAATATTCCTTAAACGAGTTGGATGCTGCTGCCGTAATGTACAGATTGTAAATTCCCCCGCCGCCATAAATGGTATCGTTCATGAGAATGGCAGTAAACTCATAAGGCACAGCCGCAGATACATTTCTAACCAGTTTGTTTTCGTATGTCAATGCGTATCGTTCTCCGTCGAAAGCCCCGTAGGAAACGCCCAATGCCGAACCCCGGAATATATTCTGATGCGGGTGGTTGCACCCTGAAGTTGCCGATGGGGTAAAAACAGCCCTTACATTAACTTTATCTTTAAGTCTTTGAAAAACATTCACTTCCGACATTACTTTGGCAAAATAGCGGGCATCAGCAATGAATTTATCCTTTTCAGCTACAGAGTACCCATCGCCAAGCACCACAATATCAATGCATTCCGTTGGATTGCCACTGATATGGATTGGAAAGGTCTCGTTTACCGCAGGCGCATAGGCGTAATTTACACGGTGATGCTTCAGGTTTAAATCATATTTCCAGCATGTATCAAACTGGTTTTGGTTATTGCGTTTATAAAACAATAAGGTTACATCGGTCTCGGGCCAGGGGAAGCGCACCGATTCGTGGAATGAGCCCCATTCTTGCTTTGCTTCGGGTGTAGTTTCCCATTCCCCGTATATGCTCGAGAAGCCTTGAGAATAAAGGACTTTTCCTTCCGGATCAACCACCTCGAAAAAGTATTTACCCAACTTCAGGTTATCCAGGTTCTTAGCGGGATTACCGGCCCAGGGACCATCGTTCACGGCTTCGTCGAACGTAAAATGCTCGGTTGTTGCGTTTCCAAGATGATAATAATCGAAACGAAGGGTGTTAACAGTATTCGAGAAGGGCTGCACCGCGGGTGCATTCGTTTCCGCACACCCTGACAAAAGGGCGGCGGCAACAATAAAAAGTGAAATGTGCTTCATACTTGTGCTTGTTTATCTAGTGTTTGTAATAAATTTTTCCAACAATTCGCCAACCTTCGTTGAACTTGTATAGCATCAGGTAATCGGTAAAAATTGTTTTTCCCTCGCGGATCAACTCAAATTTGGCTGTGGCTGCATTTCCAGTGATATCAACCGATAGAAATTTACATTCAGTTTTCACGGAAGGTGTCCGTCCTGCGGCTCTCGCTTGCTTAATGTTTGCAATCCAGGTATAAATAGGCAATTTTGTTATTGTACTGCCATCCTGTCCAATTCCAAGCAGCTCGAACGATGGGTGAAACCCCTTTTCAATGTCTTCGATGGGGCCCCCGTTATGGATTCCTAAAACATAAGCATCCATAATCACTTTCTTTACAGCATCTTCAGGGTTTTCTGATTTTACTTGAACAAAGAAAATTAGAAACGGAATCAGTAAAAGCATCTTTAGTCTCATAAATCAAATCGTATTTAAGGTTATTTTTTTTATAAACAAAGTACTAAGTACATGCATAACATTATCCATACTACCCTGTTTTTTTGAGGTTTAAATATAGAGGGTTAAAAATTGATTTCCAAATTTCAATAAAACAGAAAACCCACTTTTCAACTTTTGTTGAAAAATGGGTTTTCCAAATCTCCATTATGCTGCAAATTATTCCTTTTGCTGGGCTACAATATGCCCCTCCTCGTCGATTTCAATGCGGGTTCCTTTTTTTATCTCGCCAGTGTCGTACTCTAAAGGTTCGGCCAAGGTACAGTAACGAAGCGAACCATCATCGTGTAATCCTATGGGGTTCGTAGGATCACTGTAACACTTTACATCATCAATAATTAATGTATTATTGGAATAGAATTCGCGAATGCTCCCATTTTCGTAGAACGACGTCTGAACACCCTTGACTCCTCCTCCACCGCGGCAGAAAAATCCCTGTATCACGGTATCACGTGGAAAAACCACAATCAGATTTCCGTCGTGGAACCTTACCCACGTTTCGCGGGGAAATGTGACATGATTGATTTCACTGGGTTCTTCTAACCTGAAAAGCAGTAATTTACCGTCCTTCTCCATGTGAACCCAATCGGGACTACACAGGTATCCGTTAATTATAGTTGGTTGCTTCAAAAAACCAATAATGGTCACGGTATCATTTTCAATCATACCATAACGCACCCTGCTAAAACCTATATCGTTGACAGTTTTATCTTTCTCCCATGCCGTGTAGCGTTCTTTACAAGCATTGGCCAGCATTAGCAAGAATAAGGTAACAACTAGTAAAGTTTTTGTCTTCATATCCCTGATTTTTAGCGTTTAACAAACAGGTCGTTATCACTTTATGGCCTGCATTTTTGCCAAATATAAGTGCAAAAGGCTATAAATCAGTATTGTATTTTGACGAAGCTACCGTTTTACCACTTTAAAAACGCGATTTGTTACATCATTGATTTTCAAGAAGTAAATTCCAACTGGCAGATTATCAAGGTCTATAACTCCGTTACATGAAGTTTCTCTGGTGACAAGAACTTGTCCAATACCATCAATTACAGAGTATTGAATAACAGAAGTTCTACTAACCAAACAAAAACCCTATGCCCAATATAATTCCTCCGGGTTGCATTAGTCTCAGCACAGCTTTTGAATCATCGGACAATGCTTTATTATTTTGCACTTCGTATGGTCGTTTTCTATCTTTATGCCAAAACCAAATTCAAAGAAAAATTTATTTCCGTTGCTGAATAAAACATTGTACCCTGTTGTGAGATTTACGGATGAAGCAGATAGTAAATTTAAAGTAACTTTCTCCTTTGTTCCGTTTTCAAGCTCCAGTTCAGTTTCGAAATTCTTTAATCCGTTGGCCATACTATAACTTAAGTCAAATCCCCATCCGCTTGTTGTTTTGTTCTCATGTCTTATTCCGATGGAGTATTTGGCTCCCCATGTTCCGCTACCAATCCCTACCGCAGGAAGTTCGTTCCTTTAAGTCTAAATTCCGAGGAAACACCTAATAACCCATTAAAGTTATTTATACCGGTACTTGTGCCTAAATAAAAATTGGGCTGTTTAGGCGCAACGGGTGCTTGTTCCTCCTGTGCCATCAAATTTAGCGTTGCAAAAATAGCTATCAAAAAAAATAGTTTCTTCATTTTAGTTTATTTAGAGATGATTAATTATTCACTTTTCTTTCCCATAATCTCGGCTATTGCCCTGTCAATAATTTCATCGCGCGTTAGGTCGTTCCAGTCAAATTGGGCAGGAATATCAGAAGGAACCCCTTCTTCGGAATTAATATTTCCCTGTAAATCAACCATCTGTCCAACACTAAACCGGTATGTCCACCCATTGGGCAATTGCCCTCCGTTGGGCAGTCCACCTCCCCCGCCGGTGCTATCGCCCACCAAAACCATGTTGGGCAAGGCTTTGGTGGCCTGAGCAAAAAGTGTTGTTGCACTGTATGATCCCCTGTCAATCAATACCGTCACCGGTTTCTGGTAACGAATACCGCCGTGCGGGGTAATGTAAAACGGTTCTTGGGGGCCAAAATCGTTATGCCAGGCGCCGTTACGGGTTTTAAAATAGCAGGCGGTGGTCTTCTGCTCTACAAATCGTGCAAGGATTTTGGGAACTATAAATACAGACCCCCCGCCATTTTGACGCAAATCGAGAATCAGACCATCGGTATTGGCATACCGTGATAAAACAAAATCCAAGTCGGCTTTCGCTACCGGATTCATAAACGAACTGTACCGAATGTACCCTACTTTCTGGTTGTTTAGAAAACCGTGTACAAACGGCCCTGTATAGTAAATATCGTTATTCAGATAATGCTCCAAAATAGTTCTCGAGAAAAAATTGGGTTCGCCCTGCAATTCAACATTGTAAATAGCAACATTAAACGGTGAAACAAGGTTGGTATGATCGTCGCGCAATTCCAATAGCATGGCTTTCAGAACATTAAACAACGAATCATCGGTCATGTCGCCAAAAAGCATGGAACGGTACCTAACCTTCACTTCGTTCCAATCAACTTGTTTAAGTTCGAAATATGAGTACTTCCGATCGACTTCGTTCCACAAATAATCGAAATTCTCATACACATCTATGGAAGCCATGTCGGGCTCAAACAGAAGGTTTTCGCACGAAGAGAACAGGAGCAACGTTGCTAATATGACCAAAACACGCATAATTGACTTATTTGAAATTAAACAGCAGTGAATATTGTATCCGATGGGTTGCCATTTGGAATGCTTCATGCTTTCCTGGTGCGTGAACGGCATCCCACACATACGACCATTGACGGGCATTCCCGTTTGAATGATAACGTGTGAAATTTATGCGCGTGTGCAACCGCCAACCATTCATTGACCAATAGTAGTTGTCAAAAAGCCAATTAACGGGTGTAGTTTCGGTTCCGTTTATCTCGGCTTCGTAGGTGTAGGCATAACCCGGTCGATGATTGAAATTCAGGATTCCTGTATTTATTTGCAGGGACAATTCGCGTTTTACCGGCTTAAGTGTTGGCTTAAAAATATACAAATTCAGGACACGCTCTTGCAATCTTGAAATATCTTTGGTGAACTTGGCGGCAAACATCAGGTTAACCATGTTATCGACACCAATGCCATTGTTTCCAAGGCTTGAATTGTAACGTACATTTGAGGTAACCATAGTTGCCCCGCCTATTTTTGCTTTGAATCGGTTATTAACCTGAATAGTAATGTGCCGCAGGTAATGAAAATAGAGTTCTCCGCTAAGCGCAAGGGCACCGGTTAAGGTTTTCGAAAAAGTACTTTTTGGAGCTCTGGCAAGTACAACGGCAGCAGCTATATCAATATTCCACTGCATATCAACCTTTTGACTTTGCATTAACCCACCCGGAGATAGTCGGATTGAAGGTCCCCAATAAAAAAGCGGTGATGTGGCAAAATCCCTGTACAGAACTGTCCCAAGCGCACTGGAAGAGACAATATACCACGATTTATGAAGGCTGTCATTCTGTAGCACCCCCCGCTCCTGCCCCACAACCGGATATGTTGCCAGTAAAAGTACAGACAACATGCAAAATCCTTTGTTTACAACTATTTTCATTATCCCTGTATTTCCCTCGAAAAGGCGTGCAAGTTAATACATTTTTTTGTAATAAACCTTGACATGTTGGGGGAAAATTTCGGGATGAAAAATCGAGATTAAATCCTTAAGAATAACTTCGGGGTTCATAATGCCAGACTCAAGATAATCGTTTCCTCCGGCTGAATTCTGTATATTGTTGTTGTTAAAAACATTACCATCATAATATGCTTTAAAATTGACAAACCGCTTATCGGTGGCCAGAATCTCTTCTAATGTGTTAGCAAATCCTACGTTTAGCCAATATTGAGCCTGTCCTGCCTTTACAAAAACTTCTTCAATTCCCAACTGATAATTTACTTTCTGGTCGAGGTCCGAAAACAAGTATTCTGCGCCGGCATCGTGAATAAAAGTGGCTGTAACTGTCTTACCTCCAGGGACATTCCACATATCTTTCCATGGTAACCCTACAAGTACCGTTGGACGACTCGATACTCCATTCGCCAATTTCTTGTATTGCAAATAGGCATTATATTTCTGATTTACAATGCTATCGGCCATTTCAAGTTTATTAAAAAAGCAACTCATAAAACGCAGCCATTCCAGTTTTGCTAACGGATTGGATTCATTAAATTCTGACACAAAAACAACTGGAATGCCATATTTTACAAGTCGTTGGGACACCTGTGACACACCCGCTGACAGGCCGTAAACAAAAACGGCATCGGGTGCAAGTTTCAGGACATTTTCTACGTCTAAAGAATTTTCGTAACCAATTTCAATTACGTTTGCATTCGCATGATGACTCCAAAAACCAGGACTGTTCACATATTGTCGCTCTGAAATCCCCGCGACGGAACCCAACTCGCCCAAAGCTTCAATCATAGATAAGTGTGTCGTTGACATTATGGCAACCCGTTTGAGGGGGATTTTCAGCGTTTGTTGGTTCACTTTGCCAACGTTTTTTACACTATCGTGCAAAACCAGATTGTATTCGTAGGTAGTCGAAAAATTGTCCATCCACGGAGACAACAACTTGATTTTATAACCAGCAGTATTTTTCTCAATCTCAAAACCCTCAGCAAATCGGTTCCCCCTGGCAGGTTGGGTGTCACGCAAAGTGCTTTCATGCTGACAGGAATTGAAAAGAATGGTGGTACAAAGAAAAAAAGTTTGAAAATAAAGTAAATATTTCATTGGTAATATGTTTTATAATTTCTGGATTTCATTGGAGACAATTCGCAACCGATTTGTAATTTCAATCAATTGCCAATGCTCCAGTTTTGGTCTGGTAAAACTGTCAATCATTGCATTGTCAGCTTTTTCCAATTCGTAATACCAATCACCGGGATTGGCAAGATCGCCAACAACCCTTGGAATTACATGAACATGCAAATGCATGACGGTTTGTCCGGCCGGGAGCCCATCCTGGAGGCTAATGTCGAAACTTTCCGTTTTAAAGGCCTTAGCCAAAATAAGCATTACCTTTTGGATAAAGGGAAACAGGGCTTGCGATTCTTCTTGGGTCAATTCGACAGCACTTTGTAAATGACGCTTTGATACAATCAGCGAATGACCTGGTAAAATGGGCGACTGGTTGTAGATAGCAAAAAACAGGTTGGTTTCGAAAAAGCACAAGGAACGAGCAGCGTCGAGACAGAAAGGACAGCAAGACATTTTTCTATTTTACTGTATATCAACTATCTTGTAATGAAACTTATGTCGGCTTTGGTCATGTGGTTCCGCCTCTTTCTTGGGATGTCCAATGGCAACTACGCATGCAATGGCGTAAGATTCGGGAATGTCAAGATGTTGCATTATAAACCTTCGGGCACTCATTTTATCGTTATGCTGACGGTTGCGAACCTGCACCCAACAAGCGCCCAGACCCAAATCGACGGCTTTCAGTAAAAGATAGGTTGCAGCAATGGAGCAATCTTCAATCCACATATCTGAAAGACTGGTATCGGCAGTAACAACCACAATCAAAGGGGCTTTTTGTATAAATGCGGCACCGTGGGGCTTTAACTGCGAGAGTGTTTCAATTTTTTCGTCGTTGGTAATAAAATAAAACCGCCAGGGGAAGATAGCTTTAGCCGATGGAACCCGCAATAGGGCTTCCTTAAGGGCTGTTATTTGTTCGTCAGTCAACTTGATGTCTGCGAACGTTCGCACGCTTCGTCGGTTGTTTACAATGTGCTCAAAGTCCATATTATGTGTTTTTATTCTTCGTTATTTTCATCCTCGCCACTCAGATATTTTTCAATGAGCGACTTCAGCTTTTTAGGTTTAATAGGTTTGGCAATAAAATCGTCACACCCCGATTCAAGAGCCGTAACAACGTCATTGTAATTGGAGTAGGCCGTTTGTGCAATAATGGGGATGTGGGCAAAAACTGACTTAATTTGCTTGGTGGTTTCATAACCATTCATTTTTGGCAGTCTTATGTCCATAAGAATCAAATCAATCAGTTCTTCTTTGATTATTTCCAACGCCTCGGTGCCATCGTGTGCCCAAAACAATCGGTATGGCTCGTCTTTCAGCGTTTCCCTGATAAGCATGAAGTTCATTTCTTCATCCTCGACAACCATTATGTTTTTAATGATTACTTCAGGTTTGGGTTCGGGCACCTTTGTCAGTACATTGACATCTTCAACCACCAATTCCCATTCATGGGGAAGTGTGAAAAAGAACGAGGCTCCTTTATTTTCATTTGACTCGGCCCAGATTTTCCCATTCATTAATTCAACAAGGTTTTTGGCTATGGAAAGCCCCAACCCTGCGCCACCGTATTTCCGGGAATCCTGTTCATCGGCCTGACGGAAACGGTCAAAAATATAATCTATTTTTTCCTGTGTAAGTCCAATGCCGGTGTCAGATACACAGAATTGAATTTCCGAATTGCTTTTTTTTGTATAGCTGACAGTAATTGAACCTTTTTCGGTAAATTTAACACTGTTGCCAACCAGGTTTGATACAATTTGGGTTAGCCGGATAGGATCAACATCCATGATTAATTCGGGATGCTCAGTATTCAACTTAATTTCGAGATTCTCTTTGCTGCTATGCCGTAATTTCTCACGGTGGGTTTTTACTACATCGTTTAAGAGTTGTATTATGTTAACTTTATGGTTTTTAATGGTCAGCTGTCCGGCCTCAATTCTCGAAATGTCAATGATATCGTCAATTAATTTTAAAAGCTGGTTTGTATTTGCGTTGATAAGTTCCAAATACTCCGTTCGTTGTTCAGGTTCAAGACCTTCCTCGGCAAGTAAATCAACAAAACCAATAATACCGTTCATTGGTGTTCTGATTTCGTGGCTCATGTTTGCCAAAAAAGCCGTTTTAAGTCTGTCGGCTTCCAATGCCTTTTCCCGGGTGGCTATAAGTTCAAGCTCGGCGGCTTTTCTTGAACTTACATCGCGGGAGACACCAATAATGCCAACATATTTGCCATACTCGTCGGTGCGGGCATTGAGGTTTATTTCTATATACCGAAGCGACCTGTTTTTGTGGTATTGTTGTACTTCCAACCGGTAATCTTTACGGATTTTCTCGAATTCGCCTAACTTGATATGCTTAATTATCTCATTTACTACTATTTGTAATGATTCGAAGGTTTCTTTTGTAAACGATGATTCAAATAGAGAAGTGGTAAACTCTTCAGGTGTATAACCCAGAACCCGCTCAATTGCTGGGCTTACATACGTTATCTCCCTTTTCAGGTTCATTGTCCAGATAATATCGGTTGAGTTGTTGGCTAAAAGACGGTAATGTTTTTCGCGTTCGGCAATTTGGTCAATCATGCGTTTTTGAGCCGTAACATCGCGGCTTATAGTCAGTACCGATTGCACAGTGTTTGAATCCTGCGAAATTTCGGGGACCATAATCGTTTCTATCGTGCGAAGTCCCTTGGGCGATTCGTAGGAATATTCCAGATTTCTTTTTTTGCGTTCCGAGAAACACTCAATGAACGATTTACGCAGAAGGGTAATGGTGTAATCGTCAAACCCAAGCGATTGAATGCTTTTCCCCTGTAGCTCGACTGGTGAAAAGCCCGTAATTGGCTCAACTGCTGGGTTGGAATAAGTACATAAAAATTCCCTGTTGAACCGCATAATAAATTCAGGACTGTTATCGGCCAACGTTTTAAATTCGGTGGTGCGTTTTTCCAAATCGGTGATGGTGTTCTTGCGAATGGTGATGTCGAGAGTTACCACAAAAAACACATCTTTATTGGTTGTCAACCGATGGAAACTATTTTGAAAATACCGCCGCTTTCCTTCCTTTGTAATTATCCAGTATTCAATTGGTTCGATCTGCGAATACAGTTGTTCATAAATCAATTCAACCATTTTCCTATTGTCAGGACAAGTATAAAAAGCCGGTGTTTTATTGGAAATCAGTTCGTCAAGCGGAAAGCCGGTAAACCTTTCCATTGCTTTATTAATGTATCTGAGTTCCTGCTTTTCATAAACGCTTATCCCAACGGGGAAAGTTTCAATAATTTCAGGTAAAGAGAGTGCAAATTCAATATTGTTATTCGAATTACGCACCGGGGTCAACGACAATACATACCTATCAGGTGAATCGAAATTTTCTATACTAACAAATGCTTCCGACACTGTTTGGTTGCTGAAATTGCAAAACTGGATCTCTGTCTCGCTTATTTCTGCCGGATTCTGCACCATTTTCGAAAAAGCCTCGATACATTTGTCGGAAATAATATTGTTTAAAATCTGGTTCTTATTTATTTCGATGCCAAGATAAGAACATGCCGAACTGTTTGCCTTTTCAATATAGTACAACGGTTTTTGCGGGTTCCTGTCCGAGGTTATGATAAGAACCGGGTGACTTATCTTGTCAAGAATATCTTCTGTTTTTTTGAAAATTCTCATCTGCAATAATTATTTACCTCATTCTCAACAATCTATCAGGAAAAATCATTGACGAACGAACATCGTGCACCATACCGTTTTCCGAACTTCGTTAATTGACCTGAAAATAGGGAATTACACATTCCGGCCTTCAATTTACAACTATTTTTTTGATAAAGCCACTTTTTGCTCGCCGTTTTTATTGAACCAGGCGTTAAAAACAGTCGCAGTATTTCCTTCTACAACAATATTACCCTCATTGTCAATAGCTATGAGTGCACCGTGGCCCCCCATAGGCTCAATTTGGTTGTAGATTACTTCATGAGCGGCTTTTCGCAAAGACAATTTTTGGTATTTCATGATACTGGAAACTTCGTGAGCAGCCACCGTTCTTATGAAATATTCGCCCCAACCTGTACAGGAAACGGCGCAGACATCATTATCAGCCCAGGTTCCTGCGCCAATGACAGGAGAATCGCCAACCCTACCGAATTTTTTATTGTTCATTCCACCGGTACTGGTTCCGGCGGCCAAATTTCCATATTTATCGCGTACAACGCAACCAACTGTTCCTGACTTATCATTTTCGAGTGCCTGTTTCAGGCGCAGCTTCGATTTCTGAGTAATAAAATAGGTGTTTTGCACCATTTCCAGGCCCTGTTGCTTTGCAAACTCGTCGGCTCCCTTACCAGCAAGCATGACATGTGGTGATTTCAACAAAACTTTATAAGCAGCCAAAATTGGATTCTTAACCTGTTCAACCCCAGCAACTGCACCTGCATTATTGTCCCAACCTGTCATGATAGAAGCATCAAGTGATGCTACGCCCTTGTTCGTCAGAACAGCCCCTTTTCCGGCATTGAAAAGTGGGTTGTTTTCCAGCAACACAATAACAGACATGACCACATGATGAGCTGAATCGCCTTTTAATAGCAAGGTTTTGCCATATTCCAGCGCCTCAAAAAGTGCACTTTTATAAGCAACTTGCAAGGAATCGGGCAAAGAATCAGGCGCAGAATTTCCAGCTCCGCCATGAATAACCATAGAAGGTTGTATTTCAACTGCTTTTTCCGTTTTTGGCTCCTGAACAGTCTTGCTCAGCTTTGCTGCATGTTCCGAATTTGTTTTTTTCAGTAAAGGAATAAACAAGGCCGGAATCAAAAACAACAAAAGAATGTATAAATATGGTCTAATTTTTTGCATGGTAAGTTAGATTTAATGGTTACTATTCACTTACTTACTACTTACTACTTACTACTTACTACTTAGAACAAATCACCCTCCCTTGCGCTTAGCCCTATAACCGTTGGAAATCAGCAATGTAATAACTTTTTCAACGAAATCGCCCTGAATAACAATTTCCCCATCTTTGGCTGTTCCCCCCACTCCGCACTTCGATTTCAGCATTTTTCCAAGTGACTCCAAATCCTCTTTCGAGCCAATAAACCCTGTAACCAACGTCACTTTTTTCCCGCCACGTTGTTTTTTATCGAGCGATACGCGCAAATCCTGCTGTCGCGATGGTAAGGTTTCCTGCACGGATTCTTCATCGGGGTTGGGCATTTTAAACTCAGGGTTTGTTGAATAGACCATATGGCCTAATTTATCTTTCCAGTCTTCTGCTAACATGTCGCTATGGTTTACAATACGTTTGCAAATATAGGAAACTAAAAAGGGATGGCCAATTTTATGTTTGTCACAAAATAATGCACTTTTGTCAAATTGATAACGGTTGTCATTTGCCATTCCATAAGAATATTAAACAGTCACAATATTGATAATTAATTATTTTATACACTAGTCGATCGCTAAAGGGGGAAATGCTAATGTCCAATGAAACAAACATCTGGAGTATTTAATCGTTTAACTTTTTGAACAACTCAGATACTCAAATAACTTGCGTACCTGATATTTTTAACACACGAAAAAATATCTTAGTCCCTTGTGACCCGAAACCGTAAAATTACACCCTTATGAACAAGAAAATTACCATATTAATCATCATGTTGGCCACAAGTTTCATTTCCATTGGCCAAACATTGAGTGTTGGAAATAATGCTACGGTAACCATCTCATCCAACGCAACCTATACAGCAATAGTTATGGGAAACAACTCCACATTAATTGTCAATTCCGGAGTTACCTTAACCATCAATGGTGATGCCGATGCCAACAACGGAGGAGATTTTTATATCTACGTGTCAAGTTTCATAAGGTTGTTGGTTAAAACAATCTTGCTTTGATTTAAA
>JBBISE010000025.1:0-29592 GCA_037441445.1 Salinivirgaceae bacterium | reverse complement strand
TATTGATAATCAGTGGTTGATTTTTGTGGCCATTATGGGGTGCACAAAACAGGAATATGAACTGGAACTAGAGCAAAAGCAAATGCTTTTTGAAGAGCTCAATGTTAAAGAGAAACTATCGAAAACAGAAGTATTGAAAATCCTGGTCGATAAACCAAGAGACTTTGATTTGAATTATGAAAGTGTTGAAGGTAACAGAACGCAACCTACGCTTTATATGGCATTTTTGAAGATTGTGGATGCAACGGGACATGGCACCTATGATTTGAACAAATTGAACGCCCGCGAGGCAAAAGAATTAGTTGACGGAGTATTTGAAGGAATGGGTTATAATGTTGAAATATTGAACTTTAACCCATTACTTGATAATCCTGAATTCGAGAACCAATCTTCATATCGCCTATGGCATTTATTGTATTCCTTCGAAGGAGACGATTCGAAAACGGGAAACGAAAAGTTGGTAAACAAGATTTGCGAAACTTTTGGTTTCGTAAAAGAATATGCAAAAATACTGGCCGAGGTTGCTTTAAAGGATGATTACGGAAGCCTGAGCGCCAAGGCAATAAGAAAAATTTTACCCCACCTGAAAGATGGCTTAAAATATGATGCAGCCTGTATGCATACCGGTTACCGTCATTCAAAAAGTTCCCTCAACAAAGAAGAACTCGACAATAAAGTACTAAAGGAAAAATTGGCATTGCTTCCAAAAAACAGCTTGCGCAATCCGGTTGTAGAAAAAATATTGAACCAACTGGTGAATGTAATTAACAGTGTTATTGAAGCCTATGGAAAGCCGGATGAAATAAGGATTGAGTTAGCCAGAGAACTTAAAAAGAGCGCAGCCGAGAGGGAATCACTAACGCAAGCCATGACTAAAACCACGGCTGAACATGAAGAATACAGAAGAATTTTACATAAAGAGTTTGGATTGAAGTATGTTAGCAAAAATGACATAATCCGTTATAAATTGTATATAGAATTGAAAGACAATGGATTTAAAACATTGTATTCGAATACGTACATTCCACAAGAAAAGCTCTTTAGTAAGGAGTTTGATATTGAGCATATTATTCCACAATCAAGGTTGTTTGATGATTCTTTTTCGAATAAGACACTCGAAAAGAGAGAGATAAATATCGAGAAAGGAAATGAAACGGCCTATGATTTTGTGTTGGCGAAATATGGAAAAGAAGGGATGGAGCAATACCTACAGCGAATTGAACAGGTTTTCAAAAACAGCCCTGAAAAAAGAACCAAGGTTAAGAAATTGAAAATGAAAGGTTCTGAAATTCCCGATGATTTTATTGCCCGGGAAATTTGTGATACACAATATATTGCTAAAAAAGCCAAAACGATGCTTGAAGAATTGGTACGTGACGTAGTTTCCACCGGAGGATCTATTACTGACCGTTTACGACAAGATTGGCAATTAATTGATGTAATGAAAGAATTGAACCGGGAAAAGTACAACAAACTTGGGTTAACCGAGATTGTGGAAAACAAAGACGGGCAACGAATCTACAAAATAAAGGATTGGACAAAAAGGAATGACCACCGTCACCACGCCTTGGACGCGCTGACAGTGGCATTCACAAAACGAAGCATTATTCAATATCTGAATAATCTCAATGCGCGCAGCGATAAATCGGGGAGCATATATGGAATAATGGTAAAAGAAACCTATAAAGATAAAGATGGAAAAATTTTAATAAAACCACCAATGCCGTTAGAGACTTTCCGTGCCGAAGCAAAAAAGCACTTGGAGTACATTCTTGTATCCATTAAAGCAAAGAACAAGGTGGTTACTGTAAATATTAATACAACAAAAAAGAAGGATGGAGTTAACAAAAAGCGGCAGTTAACACCACGGGGACAGTTGCACAACGAAACCATTTACGGTAGTTCAAAATTCTATTCCACTAAAGAAGAGAAGGTTGGGTCATCTTTTACTGTCGAAGTTATAACCACGGTATCGAAGAAATGCTACCGCGAAGCCCTTTTGAAAAGATTGCAGGAATTTGACAACGATCCTACAAAAGCCTTTACCGGCAAAAACAGTTTGGCAAAGAATCCGCTTTGGATTGATGAACATCAATCGCACAAAGTGCCTGAAAAAGTGAAAACTGTCCGGCTCGAAGAACTCTATACCATTAGAAAAGACATTTCACCCGACTTGAAAATTGATAAAGTTGTGGATGTTGGTGTACGAAACGTTTTACAGAGAAAATTAGATCGATTCGGTGGCGACTCAAAAAAAGCATTTTCCAATTTAGATGAAAATCCCATTTTCATCAATCCCGAAAAGAAAATTCCACTCAAGCGGGTAACCATTACCGGCGTGAGCAATGCCATTGCCCTGCACGACAAGCGCGACAAGGAAGGACGACTTTTACATAACCCTGAAGGCAAAAAACAACCGGTTGATTTTGTCAATACAGATAACAATCACCATGCAGCCATTTTCAGTGACTCTGACGGAAATTTGCAAGAGGTAGTTGTTTCCTTTTATGAAGCAGTGGAACGTGCAAGACAAGGACTTCCCATTGTTGACAAAAACTTCCGCAAAGAAGACGGTTGGCAATTTCTGTTCAGCATTAAGCAAAACGAATGCTTTGTCTTCCCCAATGAAAAAACAGGCTTAAACCCTAAAGAGATTGATCTACAAAATCCTGTAAATTACACTATTATTAGCCCCAACCTATTTCGAGTACAGAGCTTTTCAACCAAAGATTATGTTTTTAGGCATCATTTAGAGACAATACTTCGAAATGACAGTAAACTAAAAGATATACTATTTTATAGAGTCCGCAGTTTAAACAGACTTGCGAAAATTGTTAAAGTCCGTATAAATCACATTGGACAAATAGAAACTGTGGGTGAATATTAATTTCAATTGGATTCGAATGATAAAAAGAACCCTTCATTTTGGCAATCGCGCCTATTTAAGCCTGAAAGACAACCAGATGGTGGTGGGAAAGCCAGCCATTGAAGGTGTTCAGGAGACGCAGAAAATTCCGGTGCCCGTTGAGGATTTGGGCGTGGTGGTGTTGGAAAGTCACGAAATAACCCTGACACTGCCGTTGTTGAATGCCCTGGTGCAAAACAACACGGCCGTGGTGGTGTGCGACGGGCGCCACATGCCCTCGGGGCTTTTTATGCCTTTAGAAACCAACACATTGCAACACGAACGGTTTACCGGGCAGTTGGATGCCAGCATTCCGCTGAAAAAACAGCTTTGGATGCAGACGGTACAGGCAAAAATTGCCAATCAGGCAGACGTTCTGGCCTGGCGAGGTATTGATACCGAACCCATGAACCATTTCCGGCGTTCGGTAAAAAGCGGCGACCCCGACAACTACGAAGGCAGGGCTGCAGCCTATTACTGGAAAAACCTCTTTCAAGGCATTCTGGAGACCGATTTTACCCGTGGGCGTAACAATGCTCCGCCTAATAATATGTTAAATTATGGGTATGCCATCTTGCGGGCTGTAATTGCCCGCAGTTTAACTGGGTCGGGGTTGAATCCAACCCTGGGCATACACCACGACAACCGCTACAACGCTTTTTGTCTGGCCGACGACATTATGGAGCCCTACCGCCCCTATGTCGATAAATTGGTGTTTGATGCTGTCCAGTTGTTCGACAATCCGGTGGAATTGACCACCGAAATAAAAAAGTACCTGTTAGCAATTCCGGCCATGGACGTTACCCTGGAAGGGAACAAAAGCCCCCTGATGATTGCCGCGCAGCGGACCGCCAACCCGTTGCGCGAGTGTTTCGAAGGGTTTACGCGAAAAATAATCTATCCGGTTTTATAAACTATGTCGCTCGAGCGGTTAAACCAATACAGGGTTATGTGGGTAATGGTATTTTTCGATTTGCCAACCGGGACCAAAAAGGACAAGAAAAACTACGCCCTTTTTCGGAAAGGCCTTCAGCGCGATGGTTTCACCATGTTTCAGTTCAGCATCTATTTGCGGTGCTGTCCCAGCATTGAGAATGCCGAGGTGCACATACGCCGTGTAAAAAGCCTGTTGCCGCCGGCAGGATACGTGGGCATAATGACCATAACCGACAAGTAGTTTGGCAATATGGAACTCTACCATGCAGCCCGTGAGGTTCAGAAAACTACGGGTCCACAGCAGTTGGAGCTGTTTTAGCTAAAATTAACGTGTAACTCGCAGGAATAAAAAAACTCCCTTCTGCTGCCAGTCGGGAGTTTTTTACTATCGGAATTTTCTTCTCATTTTTCAGAACAACTAACTGAAATTAAATGAGTTAATCCACGGTATGTTGTTTTTCCATCTTCATAGATACAATTTGTAAGCAATTCACAACAGCAAGTAGGCAAAAGACAGCAACAGCAAACTCGTTTATCAGCCCTAAAAGGATAAATACACACACAACTATCCTTTGTGTCAACCCCACCGCTATTCTGCCAAAGCAAAAGCACCCACACAATTGCTTCAACAAAAAATGAGGCTCATTTTTCAAAATTCTGTCCTGTTAGCAACCAATTGCAGTCCGCGTTTTCAAAAACTCATGGAAACCCGGCCAAAATCAAACAACATTAAACTAAACTCATAGAAACATGAACAGGATTAAATTTTTTGCCATTGCATTGTTTTGCGCAAGCGCTACAATGGTATCAGGACAGTTAAAAAAGCTGGGCGACATTACCTATTTTCAACTTCCCACCAAGGATGCTATGTATGAAAAAGTGGATGCCTACGTGACCCTCGACCAGTCGCAAAGCCGCGAAACGCTTGGAAAATTAGGAGCATTGGGCAACGCAGCGGCATCGGTTCTGAAAGACATTACCGAAGTGTATGACACCTGGGAACTTTGCCCGCCTTACATTAAAGGGGTAAAGGGAAAAGGAACGCTAAAACTCAACGTTACTTATCGCCCCGATGATTTGCGCCGCCCCATGACTGCACCCCCGGTAAACCAGCAGCGTGGCGGACACGTGGTTCCTTATAAAGTTTTTGCCAGTATGAAGCTGACCGACCCCGCCGGTAAAGTATTGCTGGAAAGAAACTACGGCGAACTGAACGGCGAAATGGTGTCTCCTGACTATGTTACCGCTGCCGACAGCAAAGAGGGCATTGGAACCTACGAAATGGCGTGTATCCGCGCTGCCATGCTCAAGGCACAGGCCGAGGTTTTCGGGCTGTACGGCTATGGTCTTATGACCGCTACACTCGACATGGGCCCCATTAAAGAGATTAAGGCATCGAAAGCGTTGGGAACCGAAGTGATTGAAATAATGCAAAATAAGCAGGGTTTTGACCTTTCTCCGGTCGAAAAAGACAAACTGAAACAATTTGTCGAGGTAATTGAAGCCAACATCAACCTGGCATCACCCAAAACCAAATGGGCTGCTTACCACAATCTGGCCGTAGGTTATGCCTGGCTGCAAAACGCCGAAAAAGCCAAAGAATACCTGCAAAAGGAATACAAGGAGAGCAAAGAATCCATTGAAAAAGTGTTGAGTTTTGGAAAACCTGGCGGTGCCAAAAGCTATGGCGGAAAAGATTTGGACAAATATGCCAGCTATTGTTCTATCGAAGAATTTGTGAAATATTACCCCGAAGGTGCCAAAAAAAATCAGGCGTTGCTTTCGGTTATTGCCCGTCCATTAAAACAATTCTCTGATTTTTATGCTAACAACGACCTTCTGAATCAAGCGTTTGGCATCGATTTCTTTTATCAATTCCTGCCTTTCGATCAGTTTAAAGGAAACCCCAAATCAATGAAAGGGACCATTTCCATGAAAGACAAACCCGATGTAATTTATACACTGGATTTCGACAAAGCCGGAAATGTAAAGGAACTCGTCGTAGAATCGAAAGACGAGCAAGGCAAACCTGTCGAAACCAAGAAAATTCAACCCGTATTCAACAAAGAAGGTCAGTATATTGACATTACCATTCCCGGTTTTGACCGTTTTGCCAGCGGAGCACCCCGAAAAGCTGACTTGCGTCGTATGAGTGCACCGGTTAATGATTTGACCGTAGGCAATGCCGGAAAAATCCTGAAAGGCGACGGTCTTCTTTTCGAAACCAACGAGAAAATCCAAATGGAATTTACCAAAGATGGCGTAATGTATTTTACAGGCACCAACCGGTATTCAACACCCAATGCTTTCTATTCCAAGTTTTTGGGTTCGGGAATGAAATATGGCGGGGCTGAATCAAAGACCACCTTCAATGCCGAAACACAAATTGATGCCAACGGAAACATCACCAATTGGAAATGGGATGGTGAAGCCTTCATGGGTTGGGGAATTGCCCTGGCAGGAAGTCAAGGAGCCCCCACGTATAAAAGTACAGTCAATGGCAACGTGAAACGTGCCTTTGTTGTGAAAGAAATGAACGAAAACGGTTTGCCAAAAACCATGACCGTTAATTCAGAAGTAAAGGCAACCATGAAAACCAAAGAAATTGACTGGAAAAAAATTAAAGACCAGTATCAATCCTACAACAGTTTCTGGGCAAGCGCCGGAAAACCCAAAGTAAACGCCACTGCTAATGGTTTTGACGGAACCAGCACCGAAAATTGGCCATGCGAATACACCATGGACGACAAAGGAAACTGGAGCGAAGCCAAAATTGGCCCTTACACCATCAAAAGAGAGTTTAAATATTAGTCAATACATTTTCCTGATAAATCTGCCGGGCTCCTTTTGTCCGGCAGGTTTTTTCCCAAATCCATGATAGGGATTTTTTCACGTGTTTTAATGTTTGTTAAACGGAGTTGCCCACAACGAAAATCGGGCGGCTCCGTTTTTTTAGCACAGATGCATAGTAGGTTGGCGTGTGTTGATTAAGGGTAGTTTGTTCTTAAACCTGTCGGAATTCCTGGTGGTGGGCGTTCTTTACCCAAGGCCACAAAATCAACACGACTTTACATCGAAAATCCCCGATTAGCGGTTTGTTTGTAACTCCGCACTCCCAAACGCGGTCAATCCGGAATTTAATCGTACATTTGAATGAAATTAAAATAGCCCCATGACGATTCAAAAAAAAAACCATGAAACACGTTTTATTGATATTTCCAAAATACTACGGAGTAGTAATTCATTTGTTATAAGTCATTTACCTTCATTTTTTTATCGGATTGTTGAGCACCTCATTTGCCAGCGACAAATGAACCATGTAATCAATAAATACATAAAGCATATAGGTATAGATTTTCAACCAAAAGTAATTGATGAATTCAACCTGAAGCTGGAAATAGAAGGAAAGGAAAACCTGCCGGAAAACTCGCGATGTTTTTTTGCCGCCAACCACCCGTTTGGTATTATTGACGGTCTGGTTCTGACCTACATTGTTGGGCAGAAATACGGTGATCTCAGGGCCATTGGCAACGATGCCTTTTTGTATGTACCCAACCTCAGACCCCTTATTGCCGCAGTGAATGTCTATGGGCGAAGCCCCAAAAAATATATAGCGGAGCTTGACAAGGTTTACGAATCGGATATTGCCATAACCCATTTCCCTGCCGGAGAAGTGTCGCGCATTTATAAAGGGAAGGTTCAGGATGCGCAGTGGCAGAAGAGTTTTATTACAAAAGCCATTCAAAATCAACGCGATGTGGTTCCTGTATATTTTGAAGGCAAAAATTCGGGTCTCTTTTATTTTGTTCATCGTGCAAGGAAGCTCCTTTGTATAAAAACCAACATCGAGCTGATTCTGCTTCCGCGCGAGATGTTCCGGAAACGCAACCAAAAAATCCGTGTGGTAATTGGAAAACCCATTCCCTGGCAGCGATTCGACTCATCGTTGACACACCACCAATGGGCACAAAAAGTCCGCGAATACACCTATAGTTTGAGATTGAATGCTGGTAAAGCAAGCACACCTGTTTTTACTGAGTTTTTAACCGAATGTCAAACAGTTAAATAATTGTCATTCTGAGCGATAGCAAAGAATCCCTTCAGGAAAATTTACGGCCTTCAATTGCACAATATTAAAAGATGGTAAAAATACAAACACATAAAATCACGCTTAATAAAGAAAAAACATGTTAACAGCATTACGTGAAAAGATGTTCCAGGCATGGTACTGGTATGTCAACAATGCCGATAAAAACTCGGAAATCCTTTTTATGAACTACGGATATTGTAACCCCGGATTTTCGGTTGATCTTAATCCGGCCGACGAACCAAACCGATATTCTACCCAATTGTACCATTTACTTGGCAGCGCCTTTAATTGCAAAGACAAAGACATAGCCGAAATAGGTTGTGGCCGGGGTGGCGGCTTGTCGCATATTGTTCAGACATTTATGCCTAAAAGTGCCCTTGGCATTGATTTAGATAAAAACGCCGTTAAATTTTGCAACCGACATTACAATTTACGGGGGTTACGTTTTGCCCAGGGCGATGCCCAAAACCTTTCGTTTCTGCCCGATGCTTCGTTCGATGCCATTTTCAATGTAGAATCGTCGCACCGCTACCCGCAATTCGATTCTTTTTTACAGGAAGTCCACCGATTGTTACGTCCCGGTGGATATTTTCTGTACACCGATTTTCGCTACGACCACGAAATGGAAGAACTCCGGTCACAGCTACGCGATTCGAACCTGGAGTTGATTTCCGAAACCATAATAACCGACAACGTGGTAAAAGCCCTGGAAGCGGACGATGCCCGCAAACGCCAATTAATTAAGCGGTTAGCTCCACGGATAATCCGTAAGGTTGCCCTGAATTTTGCCGGAACCATAGGAAGTTCAACCTACAACCAATTTGCTACGCACAAATATGAGTATTATTTTTGTGTGTTAAGAAGGCGGTGAATAGGAACTAATACCCCAAACGTTTTCCCTTCTCCACCGCCGGAATCCCCTTCAGCATCCATTCCGGTGCCGGTTCGTCTTTCAGGTAGTGATTGAAAAACTGGAACATGCGGCGGCTTAAATCCACGCGGTTTGCCCAGAATTGACTTTCCAGATTGTGACCCATGCCGTTGTAGTTGATCATCCAGACCGGTTTTTGCAATCGGTACAATGCCATGAAAAACTCCACTCCCTGATACCAGGGCACAGCGCCATCGTTGTCGTTCGACATCATTAACAGCGGTGTGTTTACTTTCGGAGCCATAAACAAAGGCGAGTTTTCGACATAGCGCAATGGCTTTTCCCACAAGGTTCCGCCAATGCGACTCTGGGTTTCTTCGTACTGGAACATACGGCTCATGCCACTTTCCCAACGAATGCCGCCATAAGCGCTGGTCATGTTGCTTACAGGTGCTCCGGCCATGGCTGCGGCAAACAAATTGGTTTGTGTTACCAAGTAAGCAATTTGATATCCGCCCCAGCTTTGTCCCTGCAATCCAATTTTCTTTTCGTTGATAAATGGACAAGTTGCCGTCAGATGATACACGCCGCTGACAATGGCGTTGTAGGCACTTTGGCCCGGATAGCCCGTTTCGTAAACAATGTCGGGGACAAAAACCAAATAACCATTGCTGACATAAAACGGAATGCTGATGGTTGAACGACTCGGTTGTGGATAGTTGTACCGATGCCGGTTTTGCGAACTGCGCTCGTAGAAATAGACCATCATGGGGTATTTTTTCGAAGCGTCGAAGTTTTCCGGCTTATACAGCATCCCGCGAAGCGAATCTCCGCCAAACGAGCGCCACGAAACCATTTCGACCCGTGGCCACCAAAACTCTTTTTGTTGTGGATTGGTCTCAGAAATAGGTTCGAAATTGGCAAAATCCAAACCACTGACGATTATTTCCGGAAACCGCCCCACCGATTGTTCCGACCAAATTACCCTGTCGGCATCGTTGGCTTTTTGCACTTGTCCCAGCATACCGTTTATAATCAGGAACATATTTTTGTTTTCGGGTTTTGAAACGTTCATTACGCCATAGCCTTCATTGTGGGTAATTTCATCGAAAGTTTTCATTATAATATTGTTTTTCAGCGAAATAAAAACTTCTTCGTTGTCGAGTCGTATGTATCGGTGCTGAATACGCCGATCACGACCGTTGGTGAGGTTCACAGGTTGCTGCTTTCCGGTGGGATCGAATCGCCAGACATCAAAGCGGTCGTAAATCAAAACATACTGCTCGTTTTCAACCCAACCTGCAATGCCGTAAGCATCGGGGTCGTTGGGCATGTCGTTTTCTTCATCGACAAACGAAATGTTCATGTTTTGGGTTAGATTTAGCAATTTTTGTGTCTTGTTGTCAATCACATTCCACGAACTGTCTTCGAAATTAAACCACAAGGTAAATTTTCCGGTGGGAGAGAGGCTTACTCCATTTTTTCCTTGCATCAATTCTTTTCTCGCCCCGTTTTTCAGGTCAACCAAGCTGTAGTCAGCCAGGTAGCGCGAGCTCCAAACCCGTTCCTTGAGGTACGGTTTGTCGTTCATGGCTAAGGCCACTTCGCCGTTGTCGCGGTTTATAAGCCGGATGTCGGGGAAAGCACTGTCAGCCACTTGTACAATCTGTTTTTCTTTGATACGATAAAGCGTCAGGAACGTCTTTTTCTTCTCTTTTTCGGCGTTTTTGAGTTGCTGTGGTTGAATTTCGTTGTCGGTCCAACTCCACAAATCCAGCCTGGGTTTCTCCTCGTCCAGCACCGTATCTTTGGGCTGAATGGGAATTTTAGGAGCTGTTCCAAAGAAAAGTTTGGTTCCATCGGTCGAGAAAAATAGTTTACCATGCTCGCCCGGAACGTGTCCCGCAAGCAGCGATTTTGTTGTGGAATCGGCAATTATGGCCGGAATTGGTTTCTCGAGTTTCGTGAAATAAAGGGCAAAATTCTTCTCTTTGGCCGTGTCACCACTGGCCAGCCAGGCCAGTTGCAGGCCTTGTTCGTCCAACGTCAGGCTTTTCATGGTGGCCGAATCGCGGAACAGCGTATCAGCCAATTTCTTTATTCCATTGAAAACCACAAGGGCATTCATGTTGGTGGTGTCTGTAATTTTGGTCGTGAACGCAATGGTTTGCCCTTTTGTAGCCACCGTCATTTGATCAACACGGTTGAACAGATACTTTTCTCCTGAAATGGGATTTAAAATCGTCAGGTCAAACACCTCGGCATCCTTCTCTTTTTTGGCCGAAGATTTCTTTTTGGGTTCTTTCTTAGGCTCTTCGGTTTCTTTCTTATCGCTTTTTTCTGCTTTTGTAGTGTCGGCAGCCTCTTTCGCCGGATCGGTCAGAAAGGCCACCCAGGGGCTGTTTTCCTCGGCAACCTGAAAACGGTTGAGTTTGGCGAATTTTATCGTTTCTCCATTCGTAAGGTTGAGTATGGCAAGGCTATCCTTGGGCATTTTTTCCTTCTTGGTTTTTGCCAGTTTCAGTTTGCGCAGGGTGTCCTCGGCAGTTTTTATTTTATAAACTACAAAGTTGGAAAGTGGCGAAAATTGGGCTCCAAACCCCAGGGGCAGAGTGTCACTCTTCTTTGTTTCGACGTTGTAAATCAGCAATTTTCCATCGCCTTTTTGCGGATTGATTTCGTAGGAAATGAACTTCCCGTTGCGGCTTATCTGCCTGTTTTCAAGACGGTTCCAGCCGGCAAAGTCGTCAATGGACAACGGTTTCTTTTGGCCTTGCAGCAACGGCATTGCCAAACTGTAAAGAGTAATTGTTGCAAAGAGTTTCATACATGCATATTTTAGGGTTGTTTTATTCAAATGTTGCATTTAAGTATTGACCCAGCGCTAAAATTTTGTGTGGGACACCGGTCTATGCTTCGACTCCGCTCAGCATGACCGCTGTCACCCTGAGCGGAGTCGATGGGTGTTCCGATGAATGAAACAGATGTATCCTTCATACAATACAGGTTGGCAAATATAAATTTTATTCTTTTACAACTCAAAATATTGGCGTATTTTTGACTCCGAAAAAGTGAACAAATGACAAATACCATTTTTTACAAACCCGGGAAGAAAAAATCAACGTCGTTTCGCATGCCATTGGCATAGTGCTGAGCATTGGGGGAACCGTGTACCTGATTTTGCACAGCTCCCTGCATGGTAGCGCTGTCCATGTGGTCAGTTTTGCTATTTTTGGTATCAGCATGATACTCTTATATTTGGCATCGACACTGTACCACAATTCAAAAGACAAAATGACTCGAAAAAAGCTGAAAGTGTTCGACCACGCGGCCATTTATGTTCTGATTGCCGGTACTTACACGCCTTTTACACTGGTGGTTCTGCCTGAGAAAACGGGTTGGACAATTTTTGGCGTGGCATGGGGAATTGCTCTGATAGGCATTATTTTAAAACTCTTTTTTGCCGGCAGGTTTAAACTGGCATCCACCATTTTGTATGTGGCCATGGGTTGGATTATTGTATTGGTTATTAATCCGTTAGTGGACAATTTTTCAGCCAGGGACTTTTCTGGCTGTTTGCCGGAGGAGTTGCCTGCACGGTGGGAGCGGTTTTATACAGCATCAAAAAAATACCCTACAACCACGCCATATTCCACGTTTTGGTGCTGGCGGGTACGTTTTGTCATTTTGTCGCGGCGGGGTTCTATATTTTACCTTGAAATATGGTTTAATTGCCTACACCCTGCACAACAACAAAACCTTTGTGCTCGATGAGGGGCTTATTAGGACTGGGGAAAGGAAGGCAGAATAAAACACGACTTTGTAGTATTTTATAGAAAGGCTGCAAATGTGTTTCGAACTGGTAAAGCATAGCTCTAGCAAAGTACACAATTATTGTTCAGATTGAAGTTCAAAAATATGGTTGAAATTTTACAATTTGAATTTTATCAAGTTGGTGCAAAGTATTATTGTTGATATTTTTTATTTAGGACCTGCTGAAAAAGTCAATCAAATATTTATTTTTTGCTTGTTTTGTTTTTTTTGGGCAACCACAAACTATGGTCAACGTGGTGTGCGAATGCCTGATGCGCGGTGGCCTGACAAAACTGCGGGCCAGGCGCAGGCGTGATATGGCAAACCGGTTAGAGCCATGAGCAAGGGCGCTTGCGTTACCAAAATGAAACGTTCATTGGCCTAAACAAGGCAATAACTCTCTTTTAAGGTTTCATTTTGGCCTACGTTGCCATGGCTCTTCCGGTTTGACAGGGCGGGAAGAAGCTTAGTTTTGTCTTGATTTTTTGTTACTTTTTGATCAAGCAAAAAGTTAGAAAGATTAATAATGCAAGGTTTTTTCGTTTTGGAGTCGAAATCACTTGCATCAGAGCGTATAGAATCCCATTTTATGTGTTTAAATTTGAACACAATAAGCGATTTTCAGCAGACCCTATTTATGGTATTTGAATATCATCGAAATCCCTATTTGGAATCGCGTTGCAAGCCAAACAATTCCCTATACGATTGACGGACAACATTGTCAATCCAGACAAAATGCGCATCTACCTCCGATGGTACAATTTTTCCGTTTTTTCGCCAGGTCTCCACTTTTTGCAGAGTTTTCTGTACAATTTCCTGACGAACGGGAAGCAATTGTTGCGTGATTCCGTTACCCTTTGAATTGGCAATTTTGGTAGTATTGATGTAATATTTCGTTGATCCGCGGCGCGAGGGGATCATTACTTTTTTTAGTTCCAGTGCTAAATCGCACATTTCGGCGTTGTCCAACCCTTTGCCTGTGACAATGGAAGGGAGCGTTCCTTTGGGCGTAAGCCAAACAGGAATTGGAACCGAACCCAAAGGAAAACCTACATAAGCCCACAGGGTTGTAAATTCAACGGGTTCTCCAATCTTTACACCGTGAACCATGACCGAAGAAGAAGTGCTGTAACGGTTAATACAGTCCTGAAAATAGATAAAGTTCTCCGTTTTTTCGTTCAAATCCAGATAATTGGTCAATTTTTGTCCCGTATAAGAATTTTCAAGCGAGAGGGACATGTTTTCGAGCATGTAGGGGATATTAAGGTTTCCCGATGCCGAGGCGCGGTAGAAAAGCTTTTCTGCGGTTTCGAAACGGATATATCCTGCGCCCATATTGGTTTCGCCGGTGAAAGAGTAGTTGGTTCGGACAACATAACCGTGTGGTGCAATCCGTGGATCGTTTACATCTACCTTGTTGTAAATAAAGTTGTTGGTCTCGAAATAAGCGGCTCCTCCCAAGGCATCCATAACCCCAAAATTGGCTTCAACACCACGGGGTAACCGGTAATTCTTCAGGAACAACTCGAAGTCATCGACCGAGGTACAGCTCAACAAGGCTTCTTTCATCAGTATTCCTTCCAAATCGGAAACGGTAGCAGTATCGTCCGCAGGTTTCAGATTGTACGAGGAGGAGTTCATGATGGCAAATCCGGCACTGTTAAAACCTATCCAGATATTCTCGACATCTTTGTCGTCAGAATCTATCAAGGCAATGGCCGCCATATTTCCTTTTGACAAATAAATAAGTTTGTTATTCAGGTTGTCCGTATCGCGGTGTTTCCAGAGAATTGGACGACCATCGGAAGTGTATTTTCCGGAAATAATAACGGTAGTGCAAGCCAGAAGTGACTGTGGCACAACGGTCGCCATCAGTACAATGAGTGCAATAAAAGTTTTCATTTTCGTTTGTTTTTGAATTTTAATGCCAACGAAGGTAGGAATAAATCGAAAAAGAAAAGTAACTGAGGCATAAAAACAAATTCGATCCCAAATGTTTGTATTTCACACTATGGCATTTCCATTGGTTTCTGTGGGTCAGTTCCTGAAATTTTCAACAAACGGCGCCGTGGATTGTTACTAAGCAAAATCATTAAAACATTCAGTTATGAGTAGCGATCAGGAAATTGCAAAAAAAGCAACCATGAAACCCATTACCGAAATTGCCAAAGGGTTGGGCATTGACAGCGAATTGCTGGAACAGTACGGAAAATACAAAGCCAAGCTGCCTTTGTCGCTCATTGACCTGGACAAAGTCAGCAAAAGTTCGTTGATTTTAGTATCGGCCATTTCGCCAACACCGGCAGGTGAAGGCAAAACCACCGTTAGCATTGGGCTGGCACAAGGTCTGAACCGGATTGGAAAAAAAACAACCGTAGTGCTGCGCGAACCCTCGCTGGGTCCTGTTTTCGGAATTAAAGGCGGTGCCACCGGTGGCGGATACAGTCAGGTGTTGCCCATGGAAGACATAAATTTGCATTTTACCGGCGATTTTGCTGCCATTGAAAAAGCCCACAACCTGCTTTCGGCGCTGATTGACAATAACATACAAGGAAAGAAAAATAACCTGGGCATCGATCCCCGGACGGTTACCTGGAAACGCGTAATGGACATGAACGACCGTGCCCTGCGCAGCATCATTGTTGGCCTTGGCGGCAAAACCATGGGCGTGCCGCGCGAAACCGGATTCGACATTACAGCGGCATCGGAAGTAATGGCGGCTCTTTGTCTGGCCAACGATTTGAAGGATTTGAAACGCAAATTGGGAAATATTTTCGTTGGGTTTACCTACGACAAGAAACCGATCTATGCCCGCGACCTGAAAGCCGAAGGGGCCATGGCTGCACTGCTCAAAGACGCTATAAAACCAAATTTAGTGCAAACCATTGAAAATACACCCGCTATTATTCACGGAGGCCCGTTTGCCAACATTGCCCAGGGAACAAACTCGGTCATTGCTACCCGTATGGGATTAACCCTGAGCGAATATGCCGTTACCGAAGCCGGTTTCGGGTTCGATTTGGGAGCCGAGAAGTTTTTCGATATCAAGTGCGGGTACAGTGGCCTGTCGCCAAAAGCCGTGGTGCTGGTGGCCACCATTCGGGCACTGAAATACCATGGCGGTGTTGCGTTGTCTGAAATTAGCAAACCCAATGTGGAAGCGCTGGCCAAAGGGGTTGAGAACCTCGATAAACACATCGAAAACATTAAGAAGTTTAATATTTGTTCGGTCATTGCCATCAACCGCTTCACCACCGACACCGACGAAGAAGTAAAATTTATTATAGACCACGTAGCCAAAGCCGGTATGAAAGCCATTGAGGTAAACGTGTGGGGAAAAGGCGGCGAAGGAGCCGAGGAACTGGCCAAAACCGTTGTAGAGGTTGCTGAACGCTGCACACGCAAGTACAAACCTATGTACGACTGGAACACGTCTATCCCCGAAAAGATTGAAACCCTTGCCAAAGAAATTTATGGGGCTCAAGCCATCGACTTTACGCCACAAGCCAAAGCCGATTTGGAAAACATAGAAAAGCTGGGTTTGGACAAACTGCCGGTGTGTATTGCCAAAACGCAGAAATCACTGTCTGACAATCCCGAATTGCTTGGCCGTCCCAAAGATTTTGTGGTCACCGTTCGCACCATTGAAATAGCTGCCGGAGCCGGATTTGTGGTTCCCATAACCGGCGAAATTATGCGCATGCCCGGACTTCCTCCCACGCCGGCAGCCAACAACATGGACATCGACGACGAAGGAAATATTACAGGGTTGTTTTAGTTGGTTATCAGTAAAATGAGAAGGGAAGGCTCTTTTTAAGGATGCCTTCCCTTCTTTTCTTTTGGGGAAACTTATCGGTTGGCGATTTTGTAACCAAGGGAAATACCAATGGGTGGCAGTTCGCTCTTCATTTCCACACCTATAGCTTTTAAATGGTCGAAATAATCAGGGACTTCTTTGCCTCGTATAGGAACACTGAGGCCAATAGATAAATAATTTCTTTTTGCAGCACCAAGACGCACTTCAAGACCACCGCCTGGGGTTGCTCCGTAAAACATTTTGTTCAAATCTGTTGCGTTTTCAACCTTAACAACGGTATGATAACCATACATTCCAAATACGAATGGGCTGACTCTTCCCGAAACCGGATCGGAAATTAAACGGAGTTTTACACCTGCACAGGGACCGAATCCGATAACGGCATATCCACCACCGGCGAAAAGCCCCAGATTTTTATTAAGATAATAGGTGAAATTTAAACCAATACCTCCGAAATCAAGTCCTGCTCCCAAACCAAGAGCAAATTTATCTGGAGCAACATCGCCTGCGTTTGTTCCTGTGTTGACCGTTGAAGCTGAAGGATTTTTCGTTGCATCAACAGTTTGCGCAGTGGTGGCAAGCTGAACTAATGCCATGAAACGCCCATGCCGACAACCGATTTTTCGACACACAGGGGCACGATTAAAGTCGGCATGAAGTTCCATATGGCCGTAAACCGAAAAATTATAAACATGTGAAAAGGAAAAGGATAGATAGTTTTCTCATAAGGATATATTCTTTTAAGATTCTCGCGCAAAAATATTTCTTTTGCTAATCCAAAGCAACGTTGCTTAATTACTGTTTTGTTAATGATGCATAGAGGCACATCGGAATTTCTTTCCTTAAGCCTTTTACACCTAAACCCTGGGCCCCTTCTTTTTAGCCTCCTGCCATATTTCCTCCATTTCGGCCAGGGTCATGTCGTGCAGGCTTCTTCCTTTGAGCAGTGTTTGTTCCTCGAGATAGTTAAAGCGGCTGATAAACTTCCGGTTGGTTTGTTCCAGTGCTTTCTCGGGATCAATGTCATACAACCGTCCCGCGTTGATTAGGGAAAAAATAAAATCGCCATATTCGTCCTCAATTTTTTCGGGGTCGGCATTTTGTGCTTTTAATTCCCCAATCAGCTCGTTCAATTCTTCCTGGACTTTGTCCCAAACCTGTTCGCGGTATTCCCAGTCGAAACCCACACCGCGTGCTTTTTGCTGAATCCGGAATGCTTTAATCATGGGCGGCAACGAACTGGGAACACCCGACAAGACCCGCTTTTCGCGGCCTTTTTCGCCCAGTTTTATTTTTTCCCAGTTCTCTTCAACCGTCTTTGCATCGTTGGCTTCGGTTGTACCATAAATATGGGGATGACGGTGTATTAACTTGGCAATGAGCGATTCAATAATGTCGTTGAGCGTAAACCATTGGTTTTCATTGGCTATCTTGGCATAAAATACAATATGCAGCAGCAGGTCGCCCAATTCCTTCTTTAACTCGGAAGTTTTATTGCTTAAAATGGCATCCGACAATTCAAACGTCTCTTCAATGGTCAATTGGCGCAAGGTATCCACGGTTTGTTTCTTGTCCCAGGGACATTTGGCGCGCAACTCGTCCATTATTTCCATTAACCGGGCAAAGTTGTGCAGTGTGTCTTTTCTGTCAGATTCCATCGGCTTTTTCGTTGTCAAGTGTTTCAACCATCCATGCCAAAGGTTCCCCAACGGTAATATCCTTTAGTCGCTGTTTTACAACCTTGTTTAACTCCGAGCGCCGAAAACTGTCAAGTTTGGCTTCGGTGTTGAATATCATGAGAATAAAAACACTCATGTGGTTGTCTTTCTCGCGCAAAATATCCAAATGGTGAAGGCCATCAAAGGACATAAGTTCATCTTTGAACTGTTTAACAAGGTCTTCGAATTGGCTTTCACAATCCTGTTTAATCTGAAATTTAATGATTCGTGTAATCATAGCAATTGTATTCTGATTTTTGAATGAACATCAATTCCAATGGACTCATCAAGGCGACTGTTAACTTGTCCCACCTCGAGCAATCCAAGAGAGTTAAAAATAGCAAACAGTTCGCCTTCCTCAACGCCAACAGTCGAGCTGATTTCGGTTATAACATTTTGTTGTCGCAAAAGGGTTATCCTGAATTTTCGTCCGTGGGTAAACGATTCGAAATCGGTGCGGCTAATATTGGTTATGGCGTTTCCGTAACCATCAATGTATAGAACAGCTCCAACCATTGAATTTGCTGTGGTTTCGTGTTTTACGGGTGTGAACCTTTCCAGGGAAATAGATCCTGTTGCAATTTTTTCTATTGGGACGCCTTCAAGGAGTTGAATGGCTGGTTTAATTAACAAATCAAGCTCCGGAAACGATGTATTGAAGTCAGGCAGTGCCCATGCTGTTGGATTCTGTGGCGCATCAAACATTTGTTGAAAATCGGGATTGTTAAAACCAAAAAACCAATGGTTCTTATAACTGACAGCCACCGGTTTTGCAACCTCCTTGTTTATACCGCCTCGTATTCCCAATACATGAACCGTGCCTTCGGGAAAGGATTCATAGGAAGCCCGGCAAATAAACGTGGCAACCAACGATGAAAACAACGGAATACGGTGGGAAATTTCTGCCAATTGTACTTCTGCATTGGTTTTCAATAGATAACCCTTTACCATGCCTACATAGTAATCTTCATTATTCCAGTCGGTTATAAGGGTTAAAATATTCATTATTTTTCTTGGCTGTCTTTGTTCTTCAGACGGATTTATTCCTGAATTTGTGTATTTTTGCAACGAAAATTTTAATGTTCGGACTTATTACTCCATTGCCCACGATTTGTTTATGCAAGATTTGGAAAATAAAAGCGAAAACTTACCGGACAAATTTAGCATTTTTTGATTTACATAGCACTTTTTATGATTGAACGGATTATTGAGATTTGCGACATAGCCCCCGTTGACCTATACGGGGTCAACAATACAAACTTTGACATCATAAGGCGAATTTTTCCACAGGTAAAACTTGTTGCCCGTGGCGATATTCTGAAAATTGTGGGCGAACCATCGGATGTCGATTTTTTTACTGAACGCTATTATAAGTTTATAGAACATTACCGCCGCTTTGGGAGGCTGAAAAGCGAGGACATTGAAAACCTTGCAGAGTCAGACTCTCACAAATCGACCCAAACCCTGAACAGCGATTTGGATGTTTTGGTTTATGGGAACAACGGAAAAATAGTGAAAGCCATGACCGCCAACCAGCAACGCATGGTTCGCGAGCATGTGGCCAACGACCTGATGTTTGCCATTGGTCCTGCCGGTTGCGGCAAAACATACACAGCCATTGCTTTGGCTGTCAGGGCACTGCGAAATAAGGAGGTGAAGCGGATAATTCTCAGTCGGCCAGCTGTTGAAGCCGGAGAACGTCTGGGCTTTTTACCCGGCGATTTGAAAGAAAAAATCGACCCTTACCTACAGCCACTTTATGATGCACTCAACGACATGCTTCCCCCAAGAAAACTGGAGTCGTATATTGAGGAAGGCATTGTACAGATTGCCCCGTTGGCCTTTATGCGCGGACGAACACTCGATAACGCCTTTGTAATTTTAGATGAAGCACAAAATACAACCGTAAACCAGTTGAAAATGTTCCTCACGCGAATGGGGAAACATTCCAAATTTATTGTAAACGGCGATATTACTCAGATTGACCTGCCTGCCAGCGAAAAAAGTGGTCTGATACACGCGCTAAAGGTGTTGAAAAACATTGATGGAATCAGCTTTGTAGAACTCGACGAGACCGATATAGTACGGCACCCGCTGGTGGTCAAAATTGTAAAAGCATTTAGTAAGGAGAGTGGCAGGTCGGCGGTGGAAAATAGTAAGTGAAAAGTGGATATTGATGTGAAGGGTGACATGTTTGGAAGAAGTTAGTAAATCATATAAACATCAAAACAATGAAAGCTCTGACACGTACAAATTTCGATTTTAAAGGCCAAAAATCGGTTTATATTGGCAAAGTGCGCGATGTGTATAACATTGACGACAAAATGCTGGTAATGGTTGTCACCGACCGGATTTCGGCGTTCGACGTGGTACTTCCTAAGGGTATTCCCTTTAAAGGTCAGGTACTGAATCAAATAGCGTCAAAATTTTTAGATGCCACCAGCGACATCGTCCCCAACTGGAAAGTGGCAACCCCCGATCCTATGGTAACCGTTGGCCACAAAGCCGAACCCTTTATGGTTGAAATGGTTGTGCGTGGTTATCTGACCGGGCATGCCTGGCGCGAATACAAATCAGGAAAGCGATCCATTTGTGGCGAACCCATGCCCAACGGGATGGTCGAGCACCAAAAATTTGGACGCCCGCTGGTAACTCCAACCACCAAGGCCGTTCATGGACACGACGAAGACATCAGCCGTCAGGAAATTATTCGTCAGGGATTGGTTTCCGAGGCCGACTACAACGAACTGGAACGCATTTCGCTCGAATTGTTTCAACGCGGCACCGAAATGGCTGCCCAAAAAGGCCTTATTTTGGTCGATACCAAATACGAGTTTGGGAAAGTGGATGGAAAAATAATCCTCATTGATGAAATCCACACTCCGGACAGCAGTCGCTATTTTTACGCCGATGGCTTTGCCGAACGTTTGGCAAAAGGCGAACAGCAAAAGCAGCTTTCCAAGGAATTTGTCCGCGAATGGCTTATTGCCAATGGTTTTCAGGGACAAGAAGGTCAAAAGGTGCCCGAAATGACCGATGCCTATGTTAAAAGTGTAAGCGACAGGTACATTGAGTTGTACGAAAACATCGTGGGCGAGAAGTTCCATCGTGCCTCAGAAACCGAAAACATCGAGGAACGGATACGACAAAACGTCCAGATTTTTCTTCGCTAAATTGACCTGAAGAATTCAGGGGATTTTTTTACCCTGCTTTTTTAAACGATATCTTCCAACAGAACCCGGTATTTGGCCGGGTTTTCTTTGAATTCCGAAATTGTTACGCCAACAATACTTTTAAACTGGTTGCTCAGATACTGCACACTACTGTAATCGAGCATGAAAGCTATCTCGCTGATGGAAAACTGATTGCGCACAATCATTTCCTTTGCTTTTTCAATTTTCAACAGAATAATGTACTTTTCAAGCGTAATGCCGGTTATGCGGCTAAAGGTCTTGCTAAGTTTGACGTAGGGTACTTGTAATTTTTGGCCAATGTAATCGGAGTTTCGAATGAGCGAATTGGTGTTGTTGGCATAAAAAATCAACTCTACAGCCGCCTGTTTTATTTTTTCGACCACAAGTTCATCGGGATCTTCGGCTAACTCGAACCCCAGATGCTTAAAGCGTTCCACTATTTGGTCACGGGTTAGGATCAGGGGATCGTAACCACAAACTACTTTTCCCAATTCAAGCGAATGGATTTCAATACCTTTTACATTCTTAAACCCCAGACCTAATAACTTCAGGCAACTGCGTGCCAGCATGTTTTTCAGGGTGAATGATTCAGAAATCATGGACTATGTCTTCTTTGTTCCGGTTATTTGATCCTTTCTACAACTTCCATCAGCTTTTGTTTGTTCAAGGGTTTGGTAATATAACCATCGAATCCGTAAGCGTTGTATTTCTTAATCTCGTGTTCCAGCGCGTATGCCGATTGCGCTATTACAGGCAGGTCGGGGCGGAGTTCCTTAATCAGTTTTGTGGCTGTCAACCCGTCCATTACAGGCATTTTAATGTCCATAAGGACCAATTTTACATTAGGGTTTTTTTTGCATATTTCAACGGTTTCTTTTCCGTCCTTTGAGTGTATTGTATTGAAATTCATTCGGTTAAGAAATTCTTCAATTAAAAGGTAGTTGTATTCTTCGTCTTCGGCCACCAAAACAGTAGGACTAACCGATCTGGCTGAATTTTCAACTTCGGGTTCAATATCTGTAAAAACAGGGTTGTAAGGGATTGTAAAATAGAAAGTAGAGCCTGTTTCGGGCTGCGATTCGACCCAAATTTTTCCGCCCATGAGTTCAACAAAGGCTTTTGAAATGGCAAGTCCCAAACCGGTCCCCCCATACTTTCTATTGATGGAAGGGTCGGCCTGACTAAACCGTTCAAAAATGCGTTCCAGAGCATCGGGTTGGATTCCAATGCCACTATCCTTTACAAAGAACAACAAATACTGCTGTTTTCCTTCTTCGGGTTCTTGCAAGGAATAACCGAATTCAATGAATCCTTTGTGTGTGAATTTCAGTGCGTTAGTCAATAAGTTTGAAATTACCTGTACTAATTTTGTTGTATCGCAGAAAATTACTGATCGACTATCTGTTAGCTGTTGTTTTGAATAGAGCGAAATATTTTGGTTGTACGCCTGTAGCTTGAAAATGGAGAGTTGTTCTACAATAATGTCATTGACGCTGGTAGGTTGAATGGTTACTTTTTCCTGCTTGGTTTCCAATGCCGAAATGGTGAGTATATCAGTTACAATTGACAATAGTTGCTGGCTGCTGTTTTGAATAATTTTGGTGAAGGTTGCCCGTTTTTCTTCGCTTAAATCAGGTTCGCTCAGCATGTCGGAGAAGCCAATAATGGCATTCATAGGCGTCCTGATCTCATGCGACATGTTTTGCAAGAAAGCGCTTTTCAAACGGTTGCTGTCTTCGGCCTTTTCTTTGGCTTCGACCAGTTCCTCAAGCATGTGTTTCTTTTCTGTAATGTCTTCGTTTATAAGTATATAATTTGAAGTTTTTCCATCGATTTCGGTTATTGGGGCAATAGTAACGTTTTCCCAAAACTGGGTCCCATCTTTTTTCCGGTTCAAAAACTCACCCTGCCAAACGTTTCCTCCACGCAGCGTGTCCCACATGGTTGTGAAAATATCGTGAGAAATGTGCCCCGGGTTGAAAATCCGCGGAGGGCGCCCTTTTACTTCCTCCAATGTATATTGCATGAAGTCAATAAACTTCTGGTTTACAAAATCGATTTTTCCCTCGGCATTTGTTATGACAATCACCGATGGGCTTTGCTCAATGGCCCTTCCCAACGTGCGAATCTGCAATTCGGCTTTTCTTCGGTCAGTTATGTCGGTGGCTACTCCAATGATGCTTTCAATTTTTCCTTTTTCGTCAAAAATAGGAGAGTAGTGGGTGTCAAAAACAACCAACCCCATGTCATGAACTGCTGCCAGGACTTTGCCCGATAGGGCGCCTTTTATATTCTCAACAACATCGGGATAGGCCGCGTACAATTCCAAGGCTGACATCCCCACCACCTGTCCGGGTTTTAATCCCAGATGGGCAAGGCCGCTGCCGTCCGAATAGGTGAAAATCCCGTTCGAATCAATGGCAAACAGAACAACCGGAGCGTGGCTTATAAAAGATTGTAGTTGTTGTTGGCTTTGACGAAGTTGGATTTCAGCCTGCTTTTGAGCATGGATTTCCCTTGAAATGCCAACCAATACCGTAGGTTCGCCTTTAGTATTCCTTCGGACTACTTTTCCCATCCCCTCAACCCAGACCCAGGTTCCCGATTTGGATTTCATCCTAAATTGCGAGTAATAATCCTCTGTTTTCCCCTCGAAATGATCCTTCACAGCTTGCAGGGCAACGGGTACATCATCGGGATGCATAAAGGTTAGCAACGAGTCCATATTCTTTGGCAAATCATCTTCAGAATAACCCAAATACTCGTAAAGTTGTGGTGTGGTTATTACCTCGCCGGTTTCAAAGTTGTTTTCAAACAACGATGCATTATTCACTTCGAGCGATAAATTCAAGCGTTCTTCGCTCTGTTTTTGTTTTAGTTCGGCATTTTTTCTTTCTGATATATCGCGCGAAATCCCGTGATAACCAATTAACTCACCAGCTTCATTCCTAAACGGGCTTACGGTGACTTCTATCCAAATCCATCGGCCATCTTTGCAGGCGTATTCAATTTCGTAATTCATAGTGGCGGTTTTAACTCCCGCTTGTTCATCAGAAATACGTTTTTTATTATTCTTTTGTATGAGTTCAATACCTTCCGGCTTCATAAATTTCCAAATGGGGGAGCCAACAACCTCATTGTAGGCAAAGCCCCGGATATATTCATCGGACGGACTTATGTAGGTGAAAATAAAGTTTTGGTCGGTATGCCAAACAACATCGCTGAGGTTTTCGACCATGAACCGGAATTTTTCCTCACTTTCCAGAAGGGCTTTTTCTGCAATCTTTCGTTCATTAATATCAATCTCAACACCATCCCATACAATTTCTCCGTTTGGAAGTTTTCGGGGTTTCGATGAAAGAAGCCGCCACTCGGTTTTTCCATTGGGCAAACAAAAGCGGGCCTCAGCCCTGAACATGGAGAATGTCCGTGCAGCATACATTTCCTGATCTATAACAAATTGCCGATCTTCTTCATGTATCTGATCATACATCAGCCCAGGATTTTTCATTATCTCCTCGACTGTAAAACCGTGTAAACGTTCCACTCCATCACTAATGAAGCTAAATTGTCGTTTTTCGAAGTTATAGCCCGACGATAACTGGTACACGAGCCCATTTGGCAAGTTGTTGCTTATGGCACGCAACCGCATTTCGCTTTCCTCAATTACTTCTTTCGAGGAAAAAAGTTCTTCGTTTGTTTGGCGAAGCTCCTCATTTAACGATAAATACTCCTCATTTTGTTGTTTTAGCAGAGTTTCATTCTTCTGGAGCTTATCAAATGCTTCTTTTCTTTGTGTTATGTCCTCGTGCAATAAAACAAATTTTTGCGGTTTCCCATCCGTGCCAAAAAGCGGGAAACCAATCATTTTCAGCCAAACCGATTTATCGGGGAAAGAAGGATTAACATGGTGTGCATTGTAAAACAATTCAGGAAAAACAACCATGTTGCCGGCGCGCAGCATTTCAAAATAGCTCGAAATTCCCTGATCTTCGATTTGCTTGTCGGGGAAGACGGAATAATCATTGGGAGGAACAGCTCCGAATAACCTTGTGTGCGAGGGGTTTATCTTGATTGTGTACCCTTCCGCATCAATAATCTGTATGGAAAGGGGATTGTGTTCAATAACCCGGGAAAGGATATCTTCGGTTTGCTTTAGCTCGGTCAAATCAATAAATTCTGTCACCCGCACATTCTTTCCCTTGTAAGGGATATCTTTCCCATGAATACGGATTGGAAACTTGTTCCCATTTTTTCGTAATCCAATTGATTCATAAGGCTTATCGAAACCCGTAATGATTTTTTGCATCACATTGTCATGGTGTTCAGGGCTAATTAATTTCAGTCCTTCCATGCCAATCAATTCTTCGTAAGAATATCCCGTTATATCGCTTAATCCCTGATTGCATTCCAGAATTCGGCCTTTGTCATGAATGGCAATTCCTCCATAGGAAGCATTGTGCAGGGCTCTGAAACGTTCTTCGCATTCTTCAATGCTTTTCTTAACTTCCAGTAATTCATCGAAATCACGTTTGTCGGTGATGCCTTTTATACTGACGCGTGTGCCTAAGAACTTCTCGCCCCGAAAAAGTGCAGCGGCATTAAAAACTACCCTACAAACTTGTTTGTCTTTCCTCAGAATCCTGAAATGTAAATCAGTGACAGACCCTTTCATGCGTGTGTCCTGAATTATTTTTACAACCGTTTCATAGTCATCGGGATGCACAAAGTCTTTTTCCGAAACCTTTCCGGACAGAATTTCGTCAGTACTGTAACCCGTAATGCGTTCAAAACCCCTGGAAATATGGATAATTTCACCATTATTGTCTCGCAAGAATTCCCAGTCGTAGGAATCGTTGAATATTGCCTGATAAAATTCCTGCTTTCTTTTCAGATCATCAATCTGCTGTAATAAATCTTCGTACTTGGGATTGGGTTGCATATTGTACTGTTTAATAAGGAGCCTGTACATTAAAGGCGCTAAATAGGATAAATGTTCCATAAAAGTACATTTTTTTCTGTTAATTATTCGGGTATGGTGGGGCAAATCTGGTAATCATTCATGTTGGTTCAATTTTTGCGCTTGTAAACAGCACTATTTTGAACAAACTATCATGGTGAAGAAATTCAGGATTTTCATAGCCCAATTTATGGCCCTGCTTGCTTTTGCAACCAGCGTTGGGATAAAGCTTTATGTCCATGAATGCCTTACCTGCAATGTTACAGATATTTCCCTTGTCGATGAAGTGGCTGCCTGTCACGAGCATCATTTGATTCACCACCTGAACCATGTTGAGGAAGGTTGTTGTGATAACCATTGCGGTAATTGCGTTAACGAAGATTGTTGTTCATCGCACGAGGAGTTTATCCTGTATCAGTTCGATTTTGCTCCGGAACGTAGCTTCGTATTTAGCTTTAAAGCACCGCTTGTTGCTGAAATTCAGCTTCATCCGGACATAGTACCCAACATTGCCCCTGAAATTTCTCAACCGATTTACGGTAACTTTACAAACCCCCCTCCATTGTTAAAAGCAGGGATTGATCTGATTAAATCTATCCACCAATTCCGGTATCACTGTTGTTTTCTGTCTTAACCTGATCGTAAGCATCGGGTTATTTGTTGTTTAATACCTGATTTTTCGGGTTTTGATACATTGATTTATAAACTATTGCCAAACAGAAAATAACAAAACAATGAAAACAATTGCACAAAAAATAGTATTGGCTTGCCTGATTATTTCAGGAATTAGCTTTAGTTCCTTTGCTCAGCAAGTTACAGGAACCATAAAAACCATCCACAAGCACGACGAACACAAGCACGTTGAACCCATGGTTGGGGCCAATGTTTACTGGGAAGGAACAACACAGGGTGTTTCAACCGATTCGGAGGGAAAGTTTAACCTGCAAATAACACCCCGTTTACCCCACAAAATTATTATCAGCTATGTTGGTTTTGTTTCCGATACAATTTTAATAACCTCAGAAAGTCAAAAAGTTGAGTCTATTCTGAAAGAAACAAAGGAACTCAGCGAAGTTACGGTGAAGGGTAGGAAGGCAGGCGCTCATTACTCGAAAATTGATCCAATCCTGACCAATGTTCTATCTGAAAATGAACTTCAGAAAGCAGCGTGCTGTAATCTTTCCGAAGCGTTTGAAACAAATGCCTCAGTCGATGTAACCTACAGCGATGCCATTACCGGAGCCAAGCAAATACAGTTGTTAGGTTTAGCAGGCATTTACAGCCAGATGATGGCCGAAAATATGCCAACATTGCGCGGATTGGGAATGCCCTTTGGCATGACATTCATTCCAGGCCCCTGGATGGAATCCATTCAGGTAGCAAAGGGCTCCTCGAGTGTTGTCAATGGGTTTGATGCTATTACCGGTCAAATCAATGTCGAACTTAAGAAACCGGAAAATACCGAACGCGTTGGGTTGAACGTGTATCTTAACGATTTTGGAAGAGCCGAAAACAGCCTAATGTTTGCCAAAACCCTAAATTATAAATGGTCAACGATGCTAATGACCCATGTCGAGTATTTAGGTAACAAATTCGACCACAACGACGATAGTTTTCTGGATCACCCCTTAGTAAAAAAATACCACGTAACAAATCGCTATCGGTATGATTGGCATGGAGTTATGGAGTCGCAGTTCGGATTCCGTTTTATGCAGGAGCAACGCGAAGGAGGACAAATGGAGTATTTCGGTTCAAACCCTGATAATTTTTACGGCCTGGCCGTAAACACCAACCGTTTAGAGGTTAATGCAAAAACTGGCATTTTCCTTCAGAATCAACCCGATGGAAGCATCGGAACACAAATTAATTACACTTACCACGAACACGATGCTTTTTATGGCAACCGCGATTACGACGGAGTTCAGAATACATTTTATGCCAATATAATTTACGAAAACAGTATTAAATCGAAGGCCCATAAAATAAATGCCGGTGCAAGCTACATCTATGATAATTACGATGAAACTTTTGCTGGTACCGATTTTAGCCGAAAAGACATCATCCCCGGCGTGTTTGGCCAATACACCTTCCATCACCACGAGCATTTTACAGGCATTATTGGAATGCGTGGCGATTGGCACAACGAACATGGCCTGTTTTACACGCCCCGTTTGCACCTGCGCAGTAATGTTTTCGAGCACACCACGGTTCGTGGCTCCGTTGGCAAAGGTTACCGTTTGCCCAACCTGTTGGCCGAGAATACTGGTTTAATGATTTCGAACCGCCAATTTGTAGTTCAGGAGGAAATTAAACCCGAGGAGGCATGGAATTACGGAGGAAGCATTATGCAATCGTTCGTTCTGTTTGGTAACGAGGCCACTGTAACGGCAGAATATTACCGCACCCATTTCGAGAACCAAATGATTGTAGATGTTGATGCCGACCGCTCCCAGGTTAGTTTTTACAACCTTAATGGACGTTCTTTTTCCGATAATTACCAAATTGAACTGAAACTCGAACCCTTCTACCAATTCGAATTGACAGCCGCAATCCGTTACAGTGACGTTCGGGCTACAATTGATGGCAAATTGCAACGCAAGCCCTTTGTTAACAATTATAAAGGTTTAGTAACGGGTTCGTGGCTAACCAACAACAAGAAATGGCAGTTCGATTTGACGGCCCAGTTCAACGGATCGAGTCGAATTCCCGATACATCATGGTTACCCGCTGAACTGCAAATGCCCCAAAAATCGCCCGAGTATATCCTTATGAATGGACAGATAACTTATCGTGTTGGAAAATTCGATATGTATTCCGGAGTCGAAAACCTGACCAATTTCAAGCAAAAGAACCCTATTATTGGAGCCAATGATCCCTTTGGAGCCGATTTCGACGCATCCATGCTATGGGGCCCGATAATGGGACGGACCGTCTATTTTGGGCTGAGATATAAATTAATGTAACATGGAGAAATCCTGATTCCAGCTTTGCTCAATGGAAGGAACTGACATTTGGGCAAAACTGGAATTAGGGTTTTGTCTGATCTTTCCTGTGGTGCTAAGACGATTTTTTTGTATAAATAATCATAAATTATTGTATAATTGATATATAGAAAATATCATTTAATTTATTAGCTTAAGTAAGAACGAATAGAGAATCCGGTTGAATTAAATAACGTAGATTTTGGAAAAAATCTAAAATCATATCAATTATCTAAAGTTAATAGTTCGTTAAACGTATCCGCCCGAGCAACCCCATCTTAGATCAAAAGGGTTTTATCCATATATT
>JBBISE010000024.1:0-30831 GCA_037441445.1 Salinivirgaceae bacterium | reverse complement strand
TCAAATGCAATACACTAAAAAAAAGAGGCTGCCTTTTTAGACAGCCCCATTTTTTATTTTCACAGGATAACGAAAAAAACGCTAATTTTGAACCTTCAAAAAACAGAACGATACTAAACTAAAACTGAATAGTGTATGCTTACCGTAAAACAGATTCGCGAAAACCATGATTTGGTTGTGGCAGGGTTAGAGAAAAAACGATTTAAAAACATGGGCCTCATAAAGGAAGTTATTGAGGTTGACGACTATAGAAAAAACACGCAAAAAAACCTGGATAATACATCGGCAGAACTGAACAACATTTCGAAACTGGTAGGTGATTTGTTCCGCGAAGGCAAGAAAGAAGAAGCCGAGCGAGCTAAATTAAAAACCAGCGACCTGAAGGAAGAAATTAAAACCTTGGGCGACAAACTTAAGGAAGCCGAGGCGATGCTTGAAAAACTGCTGGTACAAATTCCGAACGTTCCACACCTTTCTGTTCCCAATGGACATACACCCGAAGAGAATGTGATTGTTCGTTCCGGTGGCGAAGCCCGTAAACCCGAAGTTGGAGTTCAACCACACTGGGATCTGGCAAAAAAGTTCGACATCATTGATTTCGAGTTGGGAGTAAAAATTACCGGAGCCGGTTTTCCGGTTTACAAAGGTAAGGGAGCTCGCTTGCAACGCGCATTAATTAACTTTTTCCTCGACGAAGCCGGCAAAAAAGGGTTTCTCGAGGTTCAACCGCCCGTGTTGGTTAACGAAGATAGTGGTTTTGGAACAGGACAATTGCCTGACAAAGAGGGACAAATGTACCATTGTGGCTTTGATAACCTCTATTTGGTCCCTACTGCCGAGGTTCCGGTAACCAACATCTACCGCGATGTAATTATTGAAGGCAAAGACCTTCCCATAAAAAACACAGCCTACACGCCTTGCTTCCGTCGCGAGGCCGGTTCGTATGGAAAAGATGTTCGTGGTTTGAACCGCCTGCACCAATTCGACAAAGTGGAGATTGTGTGTGTTGCCCAACCCGAAAAGTCGTATGAAATGTTGGAAGAAATGGTTTCGTATGTCGAAAGTTTAGTGACCAAACTCGGATTGCCTTACAGAATTCTGAGGCTTTGCGGTGGCGACATGAGTTTTACTTCAGCCCTTACTTACGATTTCGAAGTGTGGTCGTCGGCACAGGAGCGTTGGTTGGAAGTGAGTTCGGTATCGAACTTTGAAAGCTACCAGGCCAACCGCTTGAAGTGCCGCTACCGCGATATCGAAACCAAGAAAACCGCGCTGGCCCACACACTGAACGGCAGCGCCCTAGCCTTGCCCCGCATTGTGGCCGCTTTGCTCGAGAACAACCAAACACAACAGGGAATTAAGGTTCCGGAGGTGTTGGTGCCGTATCTTGGGTTTGATATGATTGACTAGCTTTACATGCAACCCACCCCCTCCCGCATCATTTTAGGCATCGACCCCGGCACCACCATCATGGGGTACGGCCTGATTGATGCTTCGTTGAGCGAACTAAAAGTTATTAGCTTGGGAGTGATTGACTTGCGTAAGTTCAAAGATCATTATTTGAAACTTTCCTACATTTACGACCGCACCAAAATGTTGGTTGAACAGTATTCGCCTGACGAAGTGGCCCTTGAAGCCCCTTTTTTTGGTAAAAACGTCCAGTCGATGCTGAAACTGGGGCGGGCGCAGGGCGTGGCCATGGCTGCGGCATTGAGTTTTAAAATTCCTATATACGAATACGCCCCGTTGAAGGTAAAACTCTCCATTACCGGGAACGGAGCAGCATCCAAAGAACAGGTTTCCGATATGTTGCTCAAAATGTTTAAATTAGAAAATAATCCCTCGTTTTTTGATGCCACAGATGGATTAGCCGTGGCTGTATGCCATTATTATCAGAGCATGAGTATTGGCGGAAAGAAAAGCACCTCGACGTGGGGGGATTTTGTGAATAAGAATCCGGACAGGGTGCAATAAATTACAAATTCAACCACTCCTTAAACTCCGAATAGCGGCTGTTGCTGACCAAAACCATGTCATCGGATGGTGGGTTTAGGGTGAGTTTTATGCTGCGGGTGCCCATGAGGTTCATGTTTGCAATGGATTCGAGATGAACAATATAGGCGCGGTTTACCCGAAAAAAATGCTTGGGGTTTAGCATATCGCTTAGTTTGTCGAGCGAATAATCAACCGGGTAGGTTTTATTGCTCTTTGTGCGAAAAAATGTGGCCTTGTTCATGGCAAAAAAGTAGGCAATATCGGTAACGGGAATGACGTTGATTTTTTCGCCCGCCTCTACCGTGAAACGTTCGCGCAACGATTGTCCAGGGTTTGACAGCGAACTTAGAAGGGTTTGTATATCAATGCTTTGTTTTGTTGGGGTGTTGTATTCGCGAAATTTTTCCAGACTTCGACGTAGTTTCTCTACCGGAATGGGCTTTAACAGGTAATCGACACTGTTGACCTCGAAGGCTTTAATGGCGTATTGGTCGTAGGCGGTGGTGAAAATTACGGGTGTTTTTACTTCCACCGCTTCGAAAATCTTGAAACTAAGCCCGTCAGCCAGGTTTATGTCCATGAAAATGAGGTCGCAACTGTTTTTGCGCAACCACTCAACGCCCTTACGGACAGTGGTAATACGCGCCGCAATCTCCATTTCGGGTTCCAGCGACAGCAACATCTTTTCCAAATGTTCGGCGGCAAAGGCTTCGTCTTCAAATATAGCTACTCTCATGGTTAATCCTCCTCCAACATTGGTATGCGTGCAATATAGTGCGTTTCGGTTTTCAGAAAAAAAGGTTTTGTATCGGTAATTTGGTTGTAGCGGTTTTGCAGGTTTTCAAGCCCCAGACCGGTTCCGTGAACGATATCGTTATTTTTCGGGTTCAATGGATTTTCGACACACACAAATTCGCTGTTTGATGTGATTGTAATTTTTAACGGAAAATCCTCGGATACTTCGTTGTGTTTCAATGCATTTTCGACTAAAAGTTGGAGCGAAAGTGGCGGAATATACATTTCGGCATCGCTTTCGGATACGTTTATTTCGTAAGTTAAATGTTTTCCAAACCTGATTTTCTGCAGATAAAGGTACGACTCTAAGAATTCGAGTTCCTCTTTCACGGGAATGAGTTTGTTGTTTCTGACATCGGGCAAACGGCGGTAAATAAACGAAAACTCCTCGACAAAACGTGTTGCACGGCTTTGATCGATATTGATGAGCGATGCCAGTGTGTTCAGGCTGTTAAACAAAAAGTGCGGGTTTATCTGGCTTCGCAAAGCTTCCATTTGTGTCTGGATGTTTTGGTTCTCTAACATTAGTAACCTGTTTTGGCTCATTTCCAAGGCATTGGAAATTTCGGTCATCTGCCGGTTCGATTTGCGAATGTTTTGAATGGCATAAACAACCAACGAAAAGACAAGAAAAAGTACCCCAAAATCGACATTCAGCGAAAACTCCAAAATTCCAAAATCGTGCAATACATTTTGTATTACCATTACAAAAACTATGGTCAAACCCAATAATGGAATGCGGAATTCCCTGTTTTTATGCAGTTTATCTTTTATAATGGACACAAATGCCAAAACCAATGTAATGAAAACTATTGTCCAATAAAGAAAATCAATGGAATAAAAATGTATCAGAATCATGAAAGCAATAGCCCAAATGAGGGAAAGCCAAAGGGCAATTTGAAGAAACCGAGATTTTTTACTGTCAATTCCATGACGTAAAAATGCAAGAAACCCCACGGGAGCTAAGAGTGCACCACTAATGGTAATCAGATTTTTGAATCCAACTGACAAATTCACAAAGGGCATGAGAAACTCAAGGCTTGAAACTCCGGCTGAAACACAAAAGAGGGAAAAAACAACAACATTTTCCGGTTACGTTTTGTGTAAAACCAAGCTGTAATAAAAACTAGCAATCCAATGGAAATTACAATGTATCCAATAGTGAGACTTGTTAAGAAAGGTAGGCTTATATCATTGTTAACGATGAAAGCATCGTCGGTTAACTTGCTTATTTCCCCAATCCGCCCAAACATCAATGTTGGAGCTTCCAGAATTGATTCATAATGAAAGAAAAATAAAGATGGTTGAAATTGGCTTATCCCCGAGTGGTACAATCCGCGTAACCGGAAGAATGGATTCTTTGTTTCCTGAAATGGAATACAACAACCGGATACCCTCATAAACACGTGTGTTGGTAAGTTGACCACTGAAAATCAAGGCAGGGTTTTTCCACCGACGAACGTCAATTTCAACCTTCATGATAAGGTTCTGACTGTTAAGGAATTGTTCTGATTCAAGACTTTCCATTTTTTTCCAACCCGTGGTGTCCAGAATTTGTTTTTCGATTTCTTTGTCATTTTCAATTGAATCGCCTTTAGAAAACAGCTTAAATCGTCCGATACTGTTTTCCAGATTGATATAATCGGAGGTATTTGGAGGGGTACAAGGGTTCGTTGAGGCAGGAAGTTGTAAGCTGCGCAAGTACAATAAAAATGAAAAATATAACCAGAAACCGAGTCATTTGTTGGTATTTGTGAAAATCATAGAAAAAGATTCTTCGCTGACTTAAAGTTAGTAAATATCAAATCACTGAAAACTCCAGCAACTTGTAATTGCTGATAAATCCCAGCTTTCTGAGCATGTTTTGCGATGCCGTGTTCTTACTATCGCAACCACAAACCGCTTCCCACCCGTTAGCATTGCACATACCTCTCAAATAGAGCATTATTTGTGTTGCAAATCCTTTATTTCTGTGTTCGGGATTAACCCAAACCCCCAAATCGAAGGTGTCAAAACTTTTGTGAATGCGGGTTATGAAACCGCACCCGTTTACAGGGGAAACGGCATCGTAAAGAATGACAATTTCCTGGTTTTGAACGCTTTTTTCGAGCAAGTCTTTGGGTTCAAAAACCTCATCGTTCTGTTGTTGAAAGAAAGGTAAATCGGATTCCGTGGCGAAGCGGAATGATAGTTCTGGTTTCTTTGTCAATCCGCTATCAACAAAATCGCGGAATAAACATCCTACTACTTTGTATGGCAATTCATTGGAAAGACAAAAATCAAGAAGCTGTGCATCATAGGATTGACAATAAATACGTTTCACCTCCAACATTTTTATAACCTGATTGAATATGGTAACCCGTTGCTTCGAAAAGTTGTTGGACACGAAAAACTCAACCAAACAATTTTCATCGTTGATAATAACATATCCGGCAATTTTGTTATCACTAACAATTTGAAAGCACTCTGAGAACATTACTGCATATTCCAGGAAAATGTCCTGAAATTTGGGAAGGGAATTCAGATGGTCAATCCTAAAGCTTTCAATTTCAATTAGATTCGTTCTAAGTAATTTCACGTGAGCATTTTTTGTTGGATTGCAATTTACAAAAAAGCAACGAACTCTATCGTTTTAAAATAACATCTTTCCATCGCACCGCCGAAGCCTGAAAAAATCCCACGGCGTTACCCGAAATGTTTCCGGTGATGGTTCCACCCGAAGGCGGAAAAAACGGAATGGGTTCTTCGAGGTTTCGACGCGCAATGCGCAGAAAATCATAGTATTCGAGGCTTGCAGAAAATGTGTAAACGGTCAATACATCGTTTTCATTCCCTTCAAGCATGTAAAGCAATGGAACATCTTCTAAATACATGCCGTTGGTAAGCAAATCGCCGTATTCGGTCCATCGTGTAAGGGTGTCGTGCATAATGCCATTTCGGGCATATTTAATTATAAAATATTCGTCGGGAGTTCCATTATCGGTAAACCAGGCGCGAATTTGGAATTTATCGGTTTCGTATTCATCGCGCATACTTGCCAGCGAATCTAAAACCAGGGGTTCTTTCATAATCGATTGCGCCGTGTATGTTGTGCCATTATCGACAACCAATAAATGATAGGTTTTACCTACTACTCCAGCAAATCCTGCCGGAGGAACATATACTCCGTTGGTAGTGTGGGTGTAGGTGATGGTTTCGTTATCGCAAGTTACCGTAACATTGGCATTTTCTACTCCAACCGGTGCCGATGTGGCAAAATAGGCCGATGTTCGCGTAAGTTTAATGTGTTGCATTTCAGGAGAATCGCTTAAAAGTCCTTCAACAGAAAGAAGATTTTGGTTTCGGCTATCGATGTTGGGATTGAATTCCTCTTTTTTACATCCAAGAATCAAAAGGAGGCTTAATATGTATATGAGTTTTGTTTTCATATGTGTCTTTTTTTTGTATATTACTGTTTATTAATTATTAAAGTGAGATACTTCATGAAGATATCCTTCTTTTCCCTCCCATTTCCAGACAACTGACTGTCATCCTGAGCGAAGGCACGGAGCGAAGTATCTCGCAAAAGCGATAGGCTGCTTGCTTGAAAATTTTGCCCTTCTCGATTTTCAATCGGGACAAGTAGTGTGGCTAATTTTATTAGTCGTGGGCGTTTCACGCGTTTTTAGAATTTAAAGTTATACGTAACTGATGGTACTATTTTAAACATCACCATTTTATAGGCTTTTATTTTGTTGGGGTCGTTCTCATCGCGCTCGAAATAAGCCGAATAGGCATTGGCGCGGTTGTAGGCGTTGTAGGCGGCAAAATTCCATTCGCTGTGCCATTTGCGACCTTCTTTAACCTTGTTTTTCAACGTAAAAGCCGGGTCAAGGCGGTGATAATCTGGCAATCGACCACTGTTTTTGTCGCCGTAAACGGGCAGGTAAATTCCACCATGCTCGAACCGCATTTCCGGATAGGTAATGGCATTTCCCGAACTGTAAACCCACGTAGCCGATATTGTGGCACGCTTTGTCAGCGCGTAGTTGGCTACAATATTCAGGCTGTGGGGCTTGTCATAGTTGCCGGGATATTCTTTTCCATTATTTATTTCGGGAAATTTGCGTAGTGTACGCGAGTAACAGTAACTGAGCCAGCCTGTTAACTTGCCTTCGTTTTTTCGTATCATAAAATCGGCACCATAGGCTCGGGCTTTTCCAAAGCGGAGTTCTTTTTCCAATTGATTATTCAGGATAAGTTCGGCATTGTCCTGAAAATCAATTTGGTTGTCCATGTGCTTGTAAAATCCTTCGATTGAGATTTCATAAACATTGTCAAAAATGTTCCGAAAATATCCCACGCCAACCTGATCGGCATACTGGGGTTTTACATACTTCGATGCGGGAAACCAAACATCCAACGGCGATCCGCCGATTGAATTCGAGGCTTGCTGAATATACTGCTTTGTCTGGCTGTAAAAGGCTTTTACAGAACTGTTGTGCTCCAAAACAAACGAGGCACTCACACGTGGCTCGAAACCGAAATGGGTGTTATAAACCTTATTTTTAGCATATTCCAACGTATCGACCACTTGATAGTTCTGAATTTTATAAACTGCAGCTTTACCCAGATTTTGGAACATCGAGGCACGCACACCGTAGTTGATGTTGAGTTTTTCGCCAATCTTTTGCTCGTGCAAAACATACACAGCCGATTCCAACGCCTTGTTGTCGGGAACCCTGTATTCAGCATCCTGATCGCGCACTTTAAATTTCCCGGGTTGAATAAAATGGCGAATTGTCTGTGCTCCGTAGCGAATGGTGCTATTTGTTGACTGGTAGTAAGTGAAATCGTATTTTGCGCTCAGGTTTTCCTGAACGGCGTTCCACACAAAAGCCGGACTGCTGGTTTTGGTTTCTAATTCGTATTGATAGTTGGAATATAGAAATGTCAGATTCGAAAATAACTTGCTGCTAAACAAGTGGTTCCACCGGGCTGTAACGGTCGAATTGCCCCAACCAAGCGAAACATCTTTACCAAAGCCATAAAAATCGCGTCCAAAATATCCCGATAGAAAAATTCGGTTATCAGGGTTAATGTCCCAATTTATTTTGGCGTTGAGGTCGTAGAAATAGAGTTTGTTTTTCTGTACTGTCGTGTCCTTGGCCAAAGGCAAGAACATGTCGGCATAGGTTCGGCGTCCGGCAATAACAAACGAAGTTTTATCTTTGACAATGGGACCTTCCAATGCTAAGCGGCTGGCAATGATTCCAATACCGCCCTGGCCATGAAACTCTTTTTTGTTTCCGTCGCGCATACGGATATCAAGCAACGAGGCCAACCTTCCACCATTGGAGGCGGGAATATCGCCTTTGTAGAGAGTGGCATCTTTGATTACATCGGAATTGAATACCGAAAAGAAGCCCAACAGGTGCGAAGCATTATAGACTTGGGCTTCGTCTAACAAAATCAGGTTCTGGTCCGACGAACCTCCACGGACACTAAATCCTGCCGATCCCTCGGACGTAGCCTGAATGCCCGGCAAGAGCTGCATGGATTTTAGCAGGTCAGATTCGCCCATCAATACCGGCATGGTGGAAATGCTTTTGGGATCGAGCTTGGCCACGCTCATTTGCGAACGTGTGATGTTTTCGTTCTCCTTTTTAGCCGTAATAACTACCATTTCTAACATCATGGATTGCTCATCGAGTTCCATGTTCAAGGTGGTGTTTTTGCTTAACTCGAGTACATAATCGACATTGTTGTAACCAATATAGGAAAACACAAGGTTGTATTTTCCTTCAGGAAGCGTTATGGAGTAAAATCCATAGACGTTTGACGTTGTTCCGGTTGCCATTTCCTTAACAAAAACATTGCCTCCGATAAGGGTTTCACCGCTTTTTTTTGTCTTTCAGATATCCGCACAAGGTAAATTTGGGTTGGCTGAAAGAAAAAGGGGCTGTCTAAAAAGCTCCCGGTTTGTCATCGCGAATGCAACATAGTAATCTATTTTACTTGATAATCAGAAGTTTACCTCGTCGTTCCTTCTTGCAATGACGTGCTTTTTGGACTTTTTAGACACCCTCAAAAATCAGTAACAATTTTAGGTTCATAGGTTTTAAGGGTTAAATACGGTTGCAAAAAAACAGCAAGCTCGCGCGATTGCAAAAAAAACGACGACCAGTGCCATTTTTTTGGGGATGAGTACCCTTAAGGGAGGATGAATTCTTTTACAAGTTGGAATCTGACACTTTTGCAAATGCGCTCGACATGTATTCGATTTCATTACGGGTTAAACCAAACGATGAGGAAATACTTAGAGAATGAGTAAACAAGAAAATCTCCTTTCTATTTGTTTTTCTTTGTGTCATAAGCGTTTCCTTTTGGGTGCACGTTCTCGGTTTGGAAGTTGGGCATCCTGAAGTTTTCGGCCTAACTCATCATCCTTGGCTATGAAATGCAAGTCGTTTTCGAGACCTAAAACCATTAAAACTGCAAGATAAGAACCAATGCTAACGGTTTCCATCCCTTTTTCGATGGAGTGCAAGGTTGTGCGAGACATTCCGGCTCGTTCTGCTACCATTTCGGCACTATAATTTCGGCGAAGACGGGCAAATTTTATGTTTGAACCCACTTCTTTCAAAATTCTTTGGGCTTTTGGTAAAAGCAAGGGCGATTGCTTTGACATAACGTTTGATATATTGTACAAAAATACACAATTTTGTTTAAATTATTATACATTATGATTACTTTTTTTATTTGATTGTTCGGTTTTCGTATTGTTTTGACAAGTAAAAAAATATCTTATTTTGCACATCCAACAATACGCCTATATGCAATTCCAATTTTTCAACCCACATCCTTGTCTGGCTCCCTACATCCAGCACTACTGGATTATGGAATCAAATGGCAATGAGGATATTGTAACCGAAAGGGTTATTCCCACCGGAAATGTGCAGTTGATGTTTCACTTTGGCAACCCGTTTTGCGCCACAAGCGCATCAAAAAAAGAAAACCAACAGCCCCGTTCCTTGGTCAGCGGCTTGACAACCAATTTCTTTGATGCATCAACACAAGGAAAAACAGGCGTTTTGGCCGTTGTTTTTCAGCCTTTGGGGGCATGCAACTTCTTTCGGTTCGGCATGTCGGAAATAGAGGATTTAACGCTAAACCTCGATGATGTTTTCCATAACGAAATGGTTGTTATTGAAGAGCAACTGTTTTTGGCAAACAGCAACCAAACCAGAGTACAAATTGTGGAATCGTTTCTGATGAAAAAAATGGCTTTACGCCCAACGCATGATTTGGCGTTGATGCAGAAAGCATTGCGTGAAATTAACAACCAAAGCATACTGATTTCCACAACCGAGCTTTCTTCCTTGTTGGCCATAACACCACGAAGCCTGGAGCGCAAGTTTGCCATGTTGGTGGGCAAATCGCCAAAACAGTTCATCAGGCTTGGACGGTTTCAACAGATTGTTAATGAGCTCCGTAAAAGCAACCAAACCAACCTGACCGATGTTGCTTTTCGGTTCGAATATTTCGATCAGTCGCATTTTATCCGCGATTTCAAGGAATTATCGGGCTATACGCCGGGGTAGTTTGTGGAGAAGTGTGAGAAGGATACAAAAATTTAACAACTCAACAAGAAGGAAAAAACACCCACTAAAACAATGCAATCTGAAGTTAAAAAGAACGTTTTCTAAGTTTTGAGTTTCTTTTTCTTTGCCGCTGGAAACAATATATTGTTAAGAATGAGGCGATAACCCGGTGAGTTTGGGTGCAGGTCGAGCATTGTATGTTCATCTCCTACAAAATGGCGGTAATCCTCCGGATCGTGTCCACCATAAAAAGTCCAGGTTCCGTTACCAAAGCTGCCGTGAATATAGCGTGCTTCGTTCAACACCTTATTGTCTCCCATTATCAGAACCTCAGGTTTTATAAACCTTTTATCAAAAGCCGTTGTCTGTCCCATAAACCCTTTAACGACCATGTCATGATTTTGACAAAGCATCGTGGGAACCGGATCCCATTTAGCTGAGAATTCGAAGAGTGTAAAAACATCATCGCTTTCGGAAGCACGCCTGGACTGGGTTACATCGATATCCGAATATTCATACTCTAACGGGTTTTGAATTATGGAGAAACCTGTAAAAGCCACGCATTTTGTGTAATCAAGCTTTGAATTCATATCCGGATCAAAGGGGTCTCCATCATAAATTTCGTGACAAATGTCAACCCCTTCCGCAGCTAAAGCAATATCAAAAGTATCAGTGCCACTACACATAGCAAACAGGAAACCTCCCTGACGAAGGTATTCTTTAATGGTTTTTGCTACTGCCAATTTCAGTTCCGATACTTTTGAAAAGCCCATGGCATGGGCTTCTTCCTCAGTATTTTTCACCTGATTTCTGTACCATGCTGTGTGTCCGTACGCTCCATAAAACTTACCGTATTGACCTGTAAAATCCTCGTGGTGCAAGTGAAGCCAGTCATAATCAGCCAATTTCCCCTGTATTATTTCAACATCATAGATAACATCATACGGAACTTGCGCATAGGTCAGTGCAAGGGTGACGGCGTCATCCCATGGCAAGGCGTCCTTGGGGCTATAAACAGCTATTCTGGGGGCTTTATCGAGTTGAACAGCATCCTGGTTTACATCCGGTCTAGCAATTTCTGACAAGATGGCTTCTTGCTGGGCTGTCGGGATTATCTGGTATCGTACATTTCGTATCAGGCATTCGGTTTCAATTTCTTTTGCAAAAGGTAACATAAAACTACCACCTCTGTAATTAAGAAGCCACCACCCGGTAACGTCTTGTTTTAAAGCCCAATAGACAACTCCATAGGCACGCAGGTGGTCAGTCTGGACATGATCCATAGGGATTAAGATGGCCGATCCATGCGATTGAAACACGAACAAGGCTGATATCAGGAATGTAGCTATTCTCTTTGTCATATGAATTCTTTTTACAGTGGTACTATACGTAAGAACCGCTGCTTTTGTTCTGATTTCCTAGAAGGGCATCTCGTTGTCGGGCATTTCAAAAGGCATTATATCGCAGGTTGATCCTGTAACAAGATCATAATCAATATCGCCACTATCGCTGTTCATTTTCGAAGGAATTACCTGCTTCTCAAATTCAAAGGCCTGCGGATCAGCAAGTCCTTCTGTTTCCGCATCCGCAAAACGTGCAAATTCGGACTGGAACCGTAAAATAACATCACCAACGGCTCCATTTCGGTGCTTGGCAATTATTATTTCTGCTTTGCCTTCTGAGCTCGAACCATCAACCATTTCTGTTATTTTGTAATATTCGGGACGGTGAATAAACAATACAAGGTCAGCATCCTGCTCAATAGAGCCCGATTCACGAAGGTCAGACAACTGCGGGCGTTTGTTTCCGGTTCGAGTTTCCACTGAACGGTTTAGCTGCGACAAGGCCAGGATGGGCACGTTTAATTCCTTGGCCAGGGCTTTTAGCGAGCGCGATATCATGGCCACCTCCTGTTCGCGGCTTGCGGCATTGCCTGCCGACATTAGCTGCAAATAGTCAATTATGATAAGTTCTATTTTGTGCTCATGTGCAAGACGTCGGCATTTCGCCCTAAGTTCGGTTACAGAAATGGCGGCAGTATCGTCAATAAACAGCTTGGCATTTTTAAGGTTTTTAATGCGTTGTTCCATTTTCTGCCACTCCCAATCTTCGAGTTTACCGGAACGCAATTTGTCCGCCCTTATTTCGCATTCACTGGCTATCAAACGGTTAACCAACTGCACACTCGACATTTCCAGGCTAAAAAAGGCAATAGGTCGCTGATACTCCACCGCCATGTTTCGCGCCATGCTGAGTACAAATGCTGTCTTTCCCATTGACGGACGGGCAGCAATAATTACTAAGTCGGAAGGCTGCCATCCGCTGGTCATGTTGTCCATTTGGGTAAAACCACTGGGGACGCCGCTTAGTCCGCTCTCCCGTTTCGAGTTAGCTTCGATTTGCCTGAGCGATTCCATGACAACCAGGCTAATTGGGGTAACATTCTTTTTGATGTTTCCCTCCGATATCTTAAACAACTCGTTTTCACTGAAATCAATCAGATCAACTACATCGGCTCCTTCATCAAATGACCGTTTTTGTATCTCGGATGTAACACGGATTAGTTCTCGCTGAATAAATTTCTGGGCAACAATTTTCCCGTGAAACTCAAGATTTGCAGTACTGGCTACTTTCGTTGTCAAACCGGCAACATAACTACGTCCTCCAACTTCCTCGAGTTGTCCTTTGCGGGTCAGGGTCTCGGTTACGGTCAGGATGTTAATAGGTTGATTATCATTGAACATATCAATAATAGCTTCAAATATTTTCCCGTGCCCTTTGCCGTAAAAACTGGCTGGTTTCAGTATTTCAATTACATCGTTCAATGCATCTTGCTCGAGCATAAGTGCACCAAGAACAGCCTCTTCAATTTCAATGTTGTGCGGAGGAATTTTCCCTGGTTCAATAATTTGTTGAACCTCAGTATTTTGTTGCTTTTTTGCCATGAAAATGTTTTTATACAAAAATAGAATAATGTGGCATGGTTACCAATTAAAACACGGTGCATCACGGTATTTTTTTATCAACAGAAGGCGGATTTAAAACCGTACTGCGCGAAAAATGCCGGTAACCTATTGAAAGTTAGGCTCCGGCATTTTTTTATGTTTTGAATTTTATACTAATCCAATATCTGCTTATTATTCTAACCAAGTCCAGGAAGGTTACTCTTTTCCCTCGGGTTTTGGTAACAACACCTTGCGTGAAAGCTTTAATTTACCATTGTCATCAATGTCAATTAATTTAACGTCAATGATATCGCCAACTTTCAGAACTTCTTCTACTTTGTTCAGCCTGCGCCATTCAATTTCGGAAACATGGAGTAATCCATCGCGGTTAGGCATAATCTCGACGAACGCTCCATAGGCCTGAATAGACTTAACCTTTCCTTTGTAGATTTTTCCAACTTCGGGGACACCCACAATGTCTTTAATCATAGCCAGGGCTTTTTCCATTGCCATTTTATCGAATGCTGCCACTTCGACCAATCCCTTGCCGTCAATTTCCTCGATAGCTATTGTAGTTTCCGTAACCCGCTGTATTTCTTGAATAATTTTCCCTCCGGGTCCGATTAAAGCACCAATGGATTCTTTTGGAATAGAAATCTGAACCATTTGTGGAGCATGTGGTTTCAATGTTGGACGTGGTTCAGGAATTACCTCGAGTATTTTTGACAGGATGTGCAAACGGCCCCGTTTAGCTTGTGCAAGTGCTTGTTCAAGAATTTCGTAGGGCAGTCCATCAATTTTAATGTCCATTTGGGTGGCGGTTACACCATTAATGGTTCCTGCAACTTTAAAATCCATATCGCCCAAATGGTCTTCATCGCCAAGGATGTCCGACAAAACGGCGTATTTCGATCCCTCGGTGATTAACCCCATGGCAATGCCCGAAACGGGGCGTTTAATCTGTACACCAGCGTCCATCAAAGCCATAGTCCCGGCACAAACGGTAGCCATGGAACTGGATCCATTTGATTCTAAAATATCCGAAACAACTCGAAGGGTGTAAGGAAAGTCGTTATTGGGAATCATTGGTTTTAACGCCCGGTAGGCCAAGTTCCCGTGGCCAATTTCGCGTCGACCGGTTCCCCGGTTTGGCTTTGCCTCGCCGGTTGAATAGGGAGGGAAATTGTAGTGCAACAGGAATTTGTCAACTCCCTTGCGCATTACCTCATCAACCAATTTGTTGTCGAGTTTGGTGCCCAAAGTAACCGTAGTCAATGATTGGGTTTCGCCACGGGTAAAAATGGCCGACCCATGGGCTGAGGGCAAATAATCAACTTCTCCCCAAATTGGGCGTATTTCATCCAGCTTGCGACCATCAAGGCGAATACGTTCGTTCAGAATGCAATCGCGTACTGCTTTTTTCTCAACATCGTGGTAGTAGCGACCAACGAGGGTTTTGTTCACCTGGTCTTCCTCGGTATATTGTGCTAAAAATTCCTCTTTTATGGCCTGAAATGCGGCTGCGCGCTCTTTTTTGCATGGGTTTCCTTTAAAAGCTACGGCATAAGCTTTCTGGTAACACTCGTCCCAAACTTTTTTGCGAAGGTCTTCGTCATTTTGTTCGTGGCAATACTCACGCTTCACAATGCCCAATTCTTTGGCAAGCTCAATTTGAACCTGACAATGTTTTTTTATTTCATTATGGGCAATTTTAAGGGCTTGAAGCATGTCGTTCTCGTCCACTTCTTTCATTTCGCCCTCAACCATCATGATATTTTCCAAGGTTGCACCAACAATTAGGTCAATGTCAGCACGTTCTAAATCGCTCGCGGCGGGATTAATAACAAATTGTCCGTCGATCCGGGCTACACGGCATTCAGAAATGGGTCCGTTAAAAGGCACATCGCTAACCGCAAGGGCAGCAGATGCTGCCAAACCAGCAAGGGCTTCCGGCAGTATCTCTTTTTCGGCACTGATAAGTTCAACAGTTACAAACGTTTCTGCATGAAAATCGTCAGGAAACAACGGTCTCAGAGCACGGTCAATCAGACGGGCAACCAAGATTTCCGAGTCACCTGGACGACCTTCACGGCGCAGGAAACCTCCGGGGAAACGCCCTGCTGCGGCGAATTTCTCGCGATATTCTACTGACAGGGGCATAAAATCAACATCTTCTTTTGCTTCGGTTGCTGATACAACCGTGGCTAACAACATGGTTTTGCCAAGGGTAAGTACAACAGCACCATCAGCTTGTTTGGCAAGTTTGCCAGTTTCTATAATAATCTCGCGTCCATCCGATAAAGGGATAGATTTTCTAACTATATTCATTGTTTATTTATTTTAAGGTTTACAAAAAAAAGGCAATTTCCATTGCCTTTTTTATCTTATTTACGAAGACTTAGCTCGGCTACTATGGCACGATATCTTGCGATGTCGTTCTTTTTAAGGTAATCAAGCAGTTTACGCCTTTTACCAACCAAGCCTAACAAAGCCCTTTGAGTGCTGAAATCTTTTTTATTTTGTTTCAGATGCTCAGTTAAGTGAGAAATTCTGAAGGAAAAAAGCGCTATTTGCGATTCTGCTGCTCCTGTATCTTTCTCAGATTTACCGTGTTTTGAGAAAATCTCTGCCTTTTTCTCTTTTGTTAAATACATATTGTTCCTCGATTAAATTATTTACTCCGATTTTGAACCGCAAAATTAGAAAAATATTCTTATCTGACAATACAGTTTCCAAAAAATGTTTATCATTTTGACAGATATTCAATCAATTTGATTTTCGTAAGGGGCGTAGGAAATTAGCTTTGATTTTTTTTGGAAAATGCCACATCAAATGGAGAGAAAGAATTTTATACCTTTGCCCTGCATTTCAACCCGTCTTTTATGACCTTTCTTCAGGTTTTCAACGAATTTGGTTTCTTAACCATCCTGACGCTGGCTATGTTTTCGTTTATAGCCGGTTTTATTGACGCCGTTGCCGGAGGTGGTGGACTTATTCAATTACCGGCCTTATTGGTAACCTTACCAAACACCCACATACCAACGCTTTTTGGCACAAACAAAATTGCCGGATTGGCAGGCACCTCAGTTGCAGCAACACAATACGCACGTAGAATAAAATTCAATTACAAAATACTATTTACAATCTCTTTTTTTACGGCCATTGCCTCGTTTTTTGGAGCTAAGACCCTAAGATACTTCGACTCTGATTCGCTTAAACCCCTGATTCTGATCATTTTAGCTGCAATAGCCATTTATACATTCTTAAAGAAAGATTTGGGTTCAGTCCAAACTAAAGAGTTAACCCAAAAGAAACAAATGAGTCTTGGTTCCATCCTGGGGCTTACTATTGGGTTTTACGACGGTTTTTTCGGGCCCGGCACCGGTAGTTTCCTCATGCTGGGATTTGTGGTTTTATTGGGGTTTGAATTTGTAAAAGCCTCGGCCTATTCTAAATTTATTAATTGTATTGCAAACGTTTCGGCCTTGGCGGTTTTTATTCGCAACGGCGACTACATTGCAGAATTTGCTGTCATTATGGCTATATGTAATGTGGCGGGGAACTTTGCAGGCTCGCGAGCTGCGTTAAAAAGGGGAAATGGTTTTGTGCGTGTGTTTTTTCTTGTCATTGTCTCGATGTTGATTTTAAGGTTTGGATATGATATTTTCGTATAAGAATTTCTCTTTGTTAATTTTTTTGTTTTACGTTTTATATTCACTGCTAAAATGTTATATACCTATATCACCTGCAAATTTTTATACCATCTACCATTTCTTATTTTCGATAAACCACAATTCATTCATAAAAAAGGCGTAAATTAGCCCGAAATTTTTCAGGAACGAAAACGTTATTTTTTTAATTGGAAACAAATAATGAGTATGTTTGTCTGTTTTTTACTAAACATTAAACCAAAACTCCCATGCCTTATATAAAAACCTCAATAAATTCCATTGTTGCTTTTTTTATCTTTAGCGTTATCAGCTTACTGCCCACGTTAATGGTGGCGCAAAATTGTGCTCTTGAGGTAAACCAAACAGACCCCGTGACAGGGGCCAGAGTAAAAAGAACTGAAGATGTGTCGGTTGGAAAACTAAACGGACAACCATTGTACTTTAAAGCCCAATGTATAGGGGAAAAGAAATTTCTGAAAATGAGGTACTTTCGTTACGGTAATTTCACCATTAGCGATCAGCTTCCCATGATTTTAACTTTTAACGACAATTCAACGGTAGAGATAAAACCGAGACCACTCCCAAAACGACAGCAAGAATCGTCAAGCATGACTTCTGTCTCTTCCATGTTGATTTATGACATTGACAATGCACAATACCAAATAATTCAACAGCAACCAGTTAAAGCTATTTCTTTAAAAACAGAATCGGGCGATGAGGTTGTAACGGATATCCGGGAGCGATTTCGCAGCGTGCTGCGGGAAATTTTAAAATGTGTTGAGCCCTAGTGACTAATCAATTTTTACAGGTTCTCCTAAAAAATAGGGGTCAGCTCCAAATAATAAATCCATGAACATTTTTACGCGGGCAAAACGTTCCCTCAATTGCACCCAAAAACCACTTGACATTGGAATATCCGAGGCATTATATGCCACTGCATCAAGATTTTTGTAGTTGGCTATAAAAATAGCCCGTTCGTTTTGAAATTGTTGACTAATTATGGTTATACTCTTTTGCCCAAACACCTTATAACTACGAATAACCGAATCGAAAGTCCTGAATCCGGCATAATCAAGTACAATTTTATCGATGGGAATTCCCGCAGCAATCAAATCCTTGCGCATGGTTACCGGTTCATTGTATTGATGGGTTCGGTTGTCGCCGCTGATAAGTATGATGGTTATCTTACCTTTTCTATAGAGTTCAACAGCTGCTTTAATCCGGTTCTGATAATACAGATTTGAACCACCATCGCGCAAGTATTTCGAGGTGCCCAGGATTAGTCCAACCTTGTTTTCAGGAATTTCTTCAGCCGAACTATAAATTTTTGAACGTGTTTTCAGCCACACAACAATCTCTATTGTCAATAGCAACGTTATTGCCATAACAAAAACAACAACTAATACTTTTATAAAAATGCGTAAATATCGCATACGTATCAACTATATATTTCTTTCTGAACCAACATTGTAATTTACCTTATCCTTCAAAAAAAACTGTAACAGAAAACGGATATGTTCGTTTAGTTAACTAACTCCCCTTCCCATACAATATTTGAAAAAGCAGTTCATGTTTCTTTTAAACAATATTCTTTATTACGCCTCTATACTCACCTGCCTCTCCTGCAAGAAAAATCGCATCTATGATTTTTTTTTAAATGGTACCGAAACACACAAATCCCGACAAAAGTAACCCGAAAAAACCAAATGATAAAAATCAAATGGCAATAATTTATAGATTAACTAATTCTTAACAAATTACTTTCAGCAACCATTAAGAATTTCAAGGCGTTAACAGAGGAGAAGAAACTTTTATTAAAAATAGTGCAAAACAATAAAACATTTTAGGTTTATCGGTGTTTACTAATTGAAATAATTCTTATTTATTATGAATTCTAAAATTATCAATATTCTTCAAACAAACAAGCTAAAAGTTACCCCCCAACGCATGGCTGTGTTAGAGGCACTTTTTACTTTAACAGATCACCCTACAGCCGATTCCATAAAAGAATTTGTGCGACAAAATCATCCCAACTTAGCATTAGGAACCATTTACAACACTTTAGAAATACTTGAAGAGAAAGGAATTGTAAAAAAAATTAAAACCGACAAGGATTTTGTTCGCTACGATATTATTACTGAAAATCACCATCATTTGTACTGCAATCATTGTGAACGTATTGAAAATTATTTTGATGATGGGTTGGATAAATTACTTAAAGAGTACTTTAGCCGTAAGCCTATTCCTGGTTGGGATATTAACGAAATAACCCTCCAAATAGCAGGAACCTATAAAAACGATCAAAAACATTAAAGAGCAAAACTATGGGAAGAGAAGCAAAAAAAATTGCATCGGTTGATGTTGCGAAATTATTGGAAATGCTGAACGCCGCATTGGCAGAAGAATGGTTGGCCTATTACCAGTATTGGATTGGAGCACGTGTAATGGAAGGGCCAATGCGCAGCGAAGTCGAACCCGAATTACTACTTCACGCTACGCAAGAGCTGAATCATGCCGTTATGGTGGCTGACCGGATAATCCAATTGGGGGGCACGCCCCTGTTGCACCCGCAGGATTGGTTTAAACACACCGGCTGCGATTACGATGCACCGACAGATCCCTACATTGAAGTGATTTTGGAACAAAACCTGAAAGGAGAACGTTGTGCTATTAAACGTTACAACGAAATTGCCACTTTTACGGCTGGAAAAGACCACATTACTCACCAAATGGCAACACAAATCCTGGCTGAGGAGATTGAACACGAAAACGATATTGAGGATTGGATCACCGATATTGGCCGTATGAAAGAAGAATTTAAGAAACTTCGTCTTTAGATTGAACAACCATTTTTCAGAAAACACCATCAAAAATTCATAACTAATAAAATTCACTATTATGGAAGAAAATCAAGTATTTGCCATGCCCCGCATTGGCGAAAAAGCTCCTGAGTTCAGGGCTGTTACAACCCAGGGAGAAATAAATTTTCCCAATGATTATCGCGGAAACTGGGTAATTTTGTTTAGCCACCCAGCCGATTTTACACCGGTGTGCACCTCGGAGTTTATGACCTTTGCCACCTTGGAAAAACAATTTAACCAGGCAAACACCAAATTGGTGGGTCTGTCAGTCGATGGAATATACAGCCACATTGCCTGGTTGCGAACCATTAAGGAAAAAATAGAATACAAGGGTATGAAAAATGTCGAAGTGAAGTTCCCTTTAATTGAAGACATTACAATGGAAGTAGCAAAAAAATATGGCATGATGATGCCCGGCGAAAGCAACACCAAAGCTGTACGTGCTGTTTTCATTATTGACCCAAAGGGTATTATCCGCACCATTATTTACTATCCGTTGAGTTTAGGACGCAACTTTGACGAACTCTACCGCGCTGTTATTGCGTTACAAACTTCCGATGAATTTGGTGTTGCCACACCAGCTGACTGGCTTCCTGGCGACGATGTTATTATTTCTCCGGCAGGAACTTGCGGTGTGGCACAGGAAAGAACCGAAAGCAAGGATTTGGATTGTAAGGATTGGTTCTTTTGTACCAAAAAGCTGGACAAGGATACAGTGCTGAAAAAAATTCTGCGGAAATAGAAAACCGGTAATAATCCAATTAAAGGGCAGAGGGTGTTTTATTCTCTGCCCTTTTTGCGCCTGGTTTTACAAAAAAGGTCTGTATTTGACAAAGTTTAACGACCATAATCGTAAGTTTGACAAATGAATAGACAACCACTGTGTTTATTTGCTGTTGTAATCCTAGGCTTGTTTGCAGCGTGCAATGAAATCCAAACGGGCGAAGAAACCATTCAGAAAATGCATGGGAAATGGAATGGCGAATGGCCCCAAAATATGGCCTTTGAACAAAATGTTTACCATTACCGGAATGATTCCATTATCAAAGAGGAAATTTGGCAAGAACTGCTCAGTTGTCCATCGAACCTGCACATACGTTTCAATGGGTTTGAAAATGGTAACGGCATGATTTTCAGGAATGATTCCATCTTTCATTTTTCAAACAATGAACTAGTGCGCGCTGAACGAAGAATCCATCATTTGTTGCTTTTGGCCTTTGATGTATATTTTTTACAACCAAACCAAACAATTGACAAATTGAAAGAACTGGGGTTTATTTTGACTGAAACAACGACCACAACACTGAGAGACAGAAAAATGATTGTAGTAGGCACTACCGACCCTACAGATAGCACAAAATCACAATTCTGGATTGATAAGGAGCACCTCTATTTACGAAAAGTTATATTGAACTATAACGGGAAAACATCAGAGGTGTTGGTTGATAATTACGTGACCATAGAAAATAATCCGGTCGCCATCGAAATTACCTTTAAAACCAATCACAAGGTCACCATGTTAGAGAAGTATTTTAATATTTCGTTTCCTAAGAATGTAGGAAGATATCTATTTCTGAACGAAAATTTTAAAAATTCAATCTGGTAGTTATTCAACTATAGTTGTACGATAAGGAAGCATTTTCTTTATTTTCGCAATTAAAAAACAAAGTAATGTACTACAACAAGACAAAAACCAACAATGCCATTTCAGCCTTCCGATGTGATTTAAACTGCGCCCAATCCGTAATCAGCGCCTTTTTAGAAGATTTACGTGTTGACCGTGAAATGTCCATGAACATGTCAAACGGCTTTGGTGCCGGAATGGGTCGCTTGCAGGAAACCTGTGGCGCTGTTACCGGGGCTTATATGGTTTTTGGACTGCATAATGCAGCTATTCACAAAGATTTAGCACAACGAAAAGAGTCAACCTATTCCATGATTCAGCAATTCAACCACGAATTTTTCCAAATTCACAAAACAACCCATTGCCGCGATCTGCTAAAATGTGACTTACGCACCGATGAAGGCCAAAACCATTTCTACGATAACAATTTGGGTGAAAACGTGTGTGAAAAGTGCATTGCTACGTCGGTTTCCCTTGTAGCGCGCCTTACCAACCTTGAATGAAAAAAGGTAAAATATCAGTCAGTTTTTCCACTTCGGGGAAAACGTATCCCAGATTCTTTTGGTTTATCTGTTCATGTTCCCAAGTTATTTCAAAAGGAATGTGAATTGCCTTTCCTCCAATATCCAACACGGGTAAAATATCCGATTTAACGGAATTTCCAATCATAACAAACTCGTGAGGTTTAATATCCAGGTGCTTTATCAGTTTCCTGTAGTTTTCGGTTTGCTTGTCGCTCATAATTTCGATATGATGAAAAAAAGGAGCCAGTCCCGATTTTTCGAGTTTTCGTTCCTGATCGAGCAAGTCGCCCTTGGTGGCCAAAACCAGTCTGTATTGTCCTTGGAGCTTTTCCAGAACATTTAATGCCCCGTCAATAAGCACAACCGGGCGGTTGAGCTGAGTTTTCCCCAAATCAATAATCTGTTGAATTTCATCTGCTTTTATACGTCCATTCGAAATTCTTACCGCAGTTTCAATCAACGACAGTATAAATGCTTTTGCACCGTAGCCATAAAGAGGCATATTCTGAACTTCGGTTTTAAATAGCTGGGAATTCGAGTTTTCAGTTGTCGAATACGGTTTCATTATTTCGCAAAATATCCGTTCCGATTCTCTGAAAAAAGGTTCGTTTACCCAAAGGGTGTCGTCAGCATCAAAACCAATGACTTTTATGTTATCGTATCGTTCGTTCATTCAATAAACTGATTACCAAGTAAAAGGATGTTCTTTTGTTATTTTTAACGTTTGGGGGTCCACGGGAAACGATGTATCGGTCAGGGTCATTCCCCCATACCGGGCTGACAGGCTGAAAACCCGTTCAATGGCATGTGCCATAGTTCCATCATTTTGTCCTGTTTCCGGTTCGAACATGGAGACGGGAATATCTAAAGCAATAATTGGATTTAGTGCTGACAACCTCGCAAAAAACATACTACCTGCAACAAAGGTCATTCTTTGTAAATCCTGTGCCGAGACACTGAAAATCCGACAATAGTAACTCAATGCCAGAGCGTTACCTCCAAAATAAAGGTTCATTGGCACAATATTTCCCTTTGGTCCAATAATTCCAATTTCAGAGTGCTCATTAAAATAATCCATGGCCTGTTTTATTTTTTCCCCTGACAACAAATTGTCAAACAATTCTTTACGCCATAACGAACCTGTCAACCGATGATCCGAGCGTTTGGTGTGCAATTTCAGAACCATGGTGTCGGGATCGGAAATTTTTCTTGCAATACTTAGAAATGGAAGGATATCGCGACCATGGTTTGGGAAAACTTCAATTTGAAACTCCAAATGGGTTTCTTTCAGAATGTTTGTGACTGTCGCCTGATTTTCGGAAGTGGTGCTGACCAAAACCTTTACCGGTACTTCCGGTATCTTACGAAATTCACTTTCAATATGTTTTGCAATATCTTCAAGGATATCGGGATAGAAAGCATGCACGACAATATCAACCCTTTTGATGGGCTCGGCGTGTAAATTGATCGGAAGCGTTTTCAGGCGAGAAATGCTCTCATCGACAGATGTCCAGTTTTCGGGATACTCCACCGACTCGGGGAAAGCAATATTTTTTGACAGTTTTCTTATCTCTATCCAATTCTTATACGGGCGAGTATTTCGGAAAAGAAACCCAAAAAGAGTGAAGAATACGGTTTTTATATGTTGACGCATACCCCGTTTGAAAGGCATGTGCCACCACAGCCTGACAATCAGGTTTTTTGTTTTATTCTGCAGGCTGTTGTCTGGCATGGCAATTAATACTTATAATATTGATTTCCAACAATCTATATATCCATAAAGCACCATAACGGGACAATCCCCGAAATTGAGATTGCCCCGTTATCATTTAAAAAATTCTATAGGTTGTGCCTCAGCGAAATGACAGACATATACACTTTCAAGATACATTTTTGTTTTCGTCTGAATCACATTTGGTAAGTTATTGAACCACAAATCGTTCCGTTAAAAATTGCTCTCCGGTAGTAGCTTTTAAGAAATAAATGCCCGTAGTAAGGCCCAAATTCTTGGCAGACAGGGTGTACAAGTATTCTCCTTCGGCGTTGTTCAAACGGTCAACAGTGGCAACCACTTTTCCTGATGCATTGACAATTTCGATTTGTGCAGCAGCCGTTGTTTGAGCAAAAAAACGGACACTGAAGTTGTCGTTTACAGGCACCGGATAAACCGACAGGTTCTTTGACGGGATTTGTCCCTCGACAGCCAAGGCCTCGTTTCCATGATAAACAACCACAGGGTTATAGGCTGCTAACGTAGCTGAGTGGGTCTTGCCGTCGGGATATTCCCAATGACTGTTAACCACCACAAAAATGGGAAAACGGTGTTGCTGGACATACCAGCGATAGGCCTCATGCGTCACCTTGTGGTTTTTTCCATTGATAATCTGATTGTTACTTTGCTTTTCGACTACTCGAAGAGCGTTGTTGTAAGTCGGGTTATTGGGCAACATAAGGGTACCATGAGCATCGGCGGTTACGGAATAGGTTCCCGTCAAGGGGCCAATATTTTTTTCACCCTGAAAGCACTCAGCGCTATAATTGCCAGCGAATGAATCGCCAAATACGAAGGGGTACTTCATTTTTATAAAGGGTTCACTGTATTTAGTAACATTGCCTTCTTTCGAAATATATCCGACTTGTTTTGAGCTCTGGTTATCGGCGTTGAAAAAGAACAGGTTGCCAAATTCCTCTAACTGGATATTGGCATCGGGGAAAAACTGAAATCCGTTGCTTGCTTTAGGGTTGGTAAAACTGGCCACGAAATCCTTTTTCATTTCCACTGATGTGAAATTCCATACTACGTTTGCCCCACTTTCACCCACATTGGTGTGTTTTGTCATGATCATGGGATTGCTAAACTGATTTCCGTAACCGTGGGTTTCGAACTTTAAAACCGTTTGCGCTTTAACCAAACTACTGATAATCAATGACAATAAAAAGACAGACTGCTTCATATATGTTGTACTTTATGGTTATTTCGAATCGTAAAAATAATAAATTTGGGTCAATAAAAAGCAGAATCCCCGAAAACTTAACTAAAGTTTAACGGGGATTTGAACTGTTATTGTATGAAATTTCCTTTACATACAGTGCAGGTAAAAATCGACCAGCTTTTTAATTTCGTCATTTTTACCGTAAAGGCGTTCACTCAGGTCAAAATCGTTGTAGCTGCGAAGCATCTTCAGGAATCGATCAATGGTTCCATGGGGGAAAATGCCGTTTTTCTCAAACATGTCACGGGTTTTCTCCAGAGCATCGGCTGACTCGGCACAAGAGGCAGGAAGGGCTTTCAAACATTCACGTTTCGCTTTGTTTTCTTCCTTAAAAATATTTACGCCTACGTAGTGCTTTTCGGCAAACTCGAGTGCATTTTCCATTTCAAGGCCGTGTTGCGCTGCAACAATTATTCCGGCAACAAAGTGGTAAATATCAGCCGACCCATCACCGGAACGCAGTTCGAATGTTTGTTTAACCTGGGTCATGGGTTTCAGGTTTTTATCTTGCGGGTTTTCGTTTTTTGCCATATACACAGCGTCGCCCAACCAACCTAGCGGGACACGGATAAGGGAGGAACGGTTTCTGTCACCCCAGCAAATATTTGTAGGGGCCTCCTGGTGAGGAACCAGTCGCAAATAGGATGTAGGGATTGTATTTCCAAAGGCGGTCAGCGGTGCAGCTAAATCAAGGATTCCAGCTATCATTTTTTTTGCAGTATCGCTCAGGGCTCCGTTCTCTATGAGCATGTTTTTGCCGTTCTTTTCTACCATCATGTGGATATGCAATCCGCTTCCGGCTTTACCTACTGTAATTTTTGGGGCTAAACTAAGCAATATTCCATATTGATCGGCGAGCATGCGTAATATCCATTTAGCAATAACCAACTGATCAACAGCATCTTCGGCTTCTACCGGGAGAAACTCAATTTCCTGTTGTTCGTAATAGTTTTCGTCATTATTGAAGTTTCCTACTTCGGAATGTCCATATTTGATGCGTCCTCCACACTGAGCTATCAGCCTCATTGCATGATCTTTAAAAGCATGAAACTTTACAAAAGGCGAAGATTCGTGGTAGCCCTTCTGGTCACGAGCTGGGTAAAGGTTTTCTTCTTCTTTGGGTACCGAAAGATAATATTCCAATTCGCCCATGCATTTGAACGTGAACCCTGTTTTTTGCTTAAATTCGGCATGAGCTTTTTTGAGGATGTAGGCCGGAGCGCTTTCCAACGGTTTTCCGCTTGAATTGTAGAATGAACAAAGGATGTCGATAGCCGGAATTTCGCTAAATGGGTTTACAAACGCTGTCTTGTAACGGGGTACAACGTATAAATCGGAACTGCCTGCCTCAATGAACGAAAAGAGGGACGAGCCATCGACACGTTCACCGGTTGACAAGATGTTTTCGAGGTATTCCTTGTCCGTAATAACAAAAGTGAGTGTTTTTAGACGCCCGTCTTCGGCCAGATACCGGAAGTTAATAAGCTCTATTTTATGAGCCATTACGTAGCGTATCAAATCTTCGCGTGTAAATTCTTCGGCTGGTTTCTGTAGAAACTGCACCAAAGGGTTAAGGCTGAGTGCTATTTGATTTTCGTTCATGTAGGTATTAGTTTAAGTTTTAATGTTTCAAAATTAAGATTCAAAAACAGGATTCCAAAATGTTGTTTAACATAAGGCTGCTTTAAGCCTGGTATGATTTGATTTGATTTAATTTGATTTATGGATCAGAGTTTAGCTCTTATGGCATCGAAAACCATATCAGGGGTGATGTCCTGCATACAAGCGCAATGGTTTTGGTTGCGGCATGCCGAACAGGTTTTGTCGGAACACATAACCGTAACGTTCCTCCCCGTTGGTGCCCAACGCCCCGGATGCATGGGCCTTATGGGCGGATATATCCCCACGGCATGAACTCCTAACGCCGATGCAATATGCAAAGGACCAGTAGAGGCGGCAACCAGGGCATTGCAACGAGAAATAAAAGTTATAAGCTCGGGCAGGGTCATTGTGCCTGACATATCGTGGGCATAGCGTATTTTGTGCCCTAATTCCTCTTGAATTAGCTGACCTTCTGAATCTGTGCCCGTAATAAAAACTTCAAATCCGTTACTACTAAGCATTTCTGCCAGTAGTGAGTAGTTTTGAATGTCCCATTCCCGTGCACTTCCTTTTGATTTTGGATGAAGAACAACCCGAGGTTTTTCTCCTGAGAGAAGTTCTTCCAAATTCTTTGGCAATGAAGCTTTTGCAGAAAGTCTGCCCAAATTTTGTAGTTCCAGGAACTCAACTTCAGTAGAAACGCCCAGACCTGCGAGAAGTTTTATATTTAACTGCGATTCGTGTAGTTCTGAATTTCTTCGTGAAAGCTTAATCTTTCGGTTGCATGTCCAATGATGGTAAATTCGTCGTGAGGTTCCTATGCGCAAGGGAATGCCGGCTTTTCTGGCCAAACGGGCAATCCTTTTGTTGGGAAAAACGTGAATAACTGCATCGAACCCATATTTTTGCAAAAAGGTGACAATTTCGTTGTCTGACAGTTTTTCCAATTCAGACCAATCTAAAAAGCCATCGGGGGCTGTGGCTGCGGCAACAATAGGTGCTGTATAATTACGTCCCAGTATAATCACCTGAGATTCAGAAAGGCATCTTTTAATAAGGTCAGCCATGGGCAGGGTCAAAATAAGATCTCCAATGGCATCTGTCCGGCTTAACAATATTTTTTGCACCATAAGTTCCTGTTAAACAGACAGCGAAATTAGCAACTAAAAATGGAACAGCAATTGTTTGATCGTGATTTTTTTAATCAAAGTCTTTTTCGGAACCTTTAGAATAACTCGACTACGCCATAGTCGGCAATGAAATGAATTCCTATAACCAACATATCATCAATCTGTTCGAGCCCGCCACGCCAGTTGTCCATATTCATTTCTAACAGATTCCGTTGCTCACAGACAGGTTTGGTGTAGATTTCCTGTAAAAAGGTTTTAAAACCACTGCTCATGAACTTCATTTTCTTTGGCCCTCCAAACTGATCAATATATCCATCGGTATAAAGATAAATCATGTCGTTATGTAGCAGAGTGTGTTGTTAATTGGAAAAACTTTCTTCGCGTCTGCTGATGCCAATGGGCATTTTATCGCCTTTCAGATAGGTAAGCAACGGTTCGTGCGTTTCTTGGTTCTCTCGTAAGTGAATAATGGAGTTATGGGCTCCAGAAAAAATCATTTCGCGGCTTTCAAGGTCAATCCTGATAAGTACCATGTCCATTCCATCCTTTGCTTCGCCAGCTTTTCCTGTCTGCTTCAGCGATTTTTTTCACTTTTTCGCGCAGGGCATTCAAAATTTCTGATGGGAGCATGGTTTCTCCCTGTCCGGTTATTTCGTTCAGGAAGGCGGTTCCCGGCATACTCATAAATGCCCCGGGAACGCCATGTCCAGTACAGTCAGCAACGGCCACATAGATGAATTTTTGCAATTGCTTGACCCAGTAAAAGTCGCCGCTGACAATGCCGTGGGGGTTTAAAGAAAACAAAATGTGACGGGAGTAGTTCAACCAAATTCTCATCTTCAGGCAGAACTGCTTCTTGTATCCGCTTGGCGTACTGAATGCTGGAGATGATTTGTGTTGACTGTTCTTCGATTTTTATGTTCTTTTCGTGAAGTTCATCACGCTGGGCACTAATATCTTCGTTCTTGGCGGTCAATTCGGCGTTGGCTTCCTGAAGGTGTTGGGCTTGGGCTTGTATCTCCTCGTTTTTCGTATTTAATTCGTTGTTTTTAAGTTCAATTTGACTCTTTTGAAATCTTAGTTCCCGGTTTTTCTTTTTCGTGTGTACAAGTGTAAAAACAGCCAACGCTATAATTATCAAGGCTAACGACATCATCCAACCAAACCTTTTTTGCCGTTCGGCCTGTTTTTCCAACGTGAGTTCCTGCTTTTGAAGTTCCAACTGTTGCTTCTCCTTTTCGGTTTTTAGAAGTTCGTAGGCTTTTGCCTGTTCCTTCTCTTTGGCAACCTGAAGTTGCAACTGCTTTTCTTTCAGTTGTTTTTCCTGCTCCAGGGCTTCCATTTCCTTTGAACGCTTAAAAGCCTCGTTTCGTTGTTTTTCGAGGTGTAGCGACTGTTCAATCCGCAATTTTTCCGATTCTTGCAACTGGTTTTTGTTTTTCAGGATTTCATTCTCCTGCTCCTGTTGCTTTTGCTTCAATCTAAGTTGTTCTAAAAGAATATCTTTAACGTTCTCATCGGCAATTTTCAGTTTAAGTTCTTTCTCGCTTTTCTCGAGTTCCAGAATCCGCTCGTCGAGTTTCTCCCGTTCCTGTCGTTCGGAACGGAGCAGAGAGTCCTGAATTAACAAGTGCTTTGAATAAATTCTGAGGGCTTTTTCATGATCTTCGGTTGCCTGCAATAGTGTTGAATAGGTTTTGTAGTTTTGGCTCATCAGGTTCGCATCGCCTGATTTTTCGGCAGCTTCAACCGCCTCTTGTGAATATTCCAGGGCGTTGAACAGGTCATCGCTTCTAAAATAGGTAAGGTCAATGATGTTATTTATAATGGCCAGTTCTTTTGAATTTTGCTCTTCCTCCCTGATTTTCAAAGATTTCATCAAGTATGCTTTGGCGTTTTGCACATCGCCTGTGTTCTGATAACAAATCCCAATATTTGCGTAAAGGGTTGCCTTGAAATCGGGGCTGTAGTTTCCCGATGAAAGCAACTTCTCTGCATTCAAAAATGCCAGTTTCGCTTCCTGAAAATCGCCAAGGAGGACATGATTGTAACCAATGTTGTTAGATATCTCAGCAATACGTTGTGGTTGAGCCTTGGCTATAAAAGTGGACATCATTTTCCGATGAATGGTAATTACATCGGTGTATTTTTTTTGTTTTCCGAGTACATCAGCTACATTTTGGAGTGTTGCAATGGTTTTGTCGGCCAATCCTTTTGTTTCATATTGCTCAAGCAACTGCAAATAATTTTCTTCCGCCCTTCCATAATCCTGTAACCTAAAAAAGGATGCAGCCCTGAATTCCTGAACTGATGACCAAAAGTCAAAATCAGAGGAAGTGTAGGGATAATTCTTCATCGCCAAATCGAAATATTCCAGTGACTTTTCAAAGGCCTCAAGTTGAAAATAAACGTGGGCAATCTGTATCTGAATTCCCGAAAGCGAGCTCGAATCGGCTAACTTCTGATAGCTGTCAGCAGAACGGAGAAAATATCGCAAAGCTTCATCCTGTTTTCCGGCTTGACAATAAATGTCTCCTGCTGATGCATAAATCAACCCCTTCAAGCTGTCTGACGGTATTTCGTGCAACAGGTTGACTGCCTTTTTAATCTCCTCTGAAGCCAGTTCGTATTTCTTTTGTTTAAAGTGTTCGTGCGCTTTAAGGTACAATTCTATGACAAAAGTGCTATCTTGAGCCTGCGCCACAAAAATACGACCCGAGAGGATCAAAAGTAGTGAGAATATGTATAATAACCTTCGGTTCATCCTTTTATTCCAATACAGCATTAATTTAGCATAAATGTCATTCCAATCCGGATATTTATACCTGTTTGAGGATTGTAGCGTAAATCGGCATCCATTCCTGTGGCATCGATTCCACCATAATTTGCGTCAAAAATATTGTTTATTTTAAGGAAGAGGTTCAGGTTTTTACGGGCTCGATAGCCAAAAAGCAAGTCAGTAACAAAATACCCGTCAATTTGGGAGTATTCCTTTGCCAATGGAGAATCGTCTTCGGGGATAAAAGTTCTGTTCCAAGGTCCCATTATAGTACTTTCCTGTTTTGTGCACCCCATAATGGCCACAAAAATCAACCACTGATTATCAAT
>JBBISE010000023.1:0-32764 GCA_037441445.1 Salinivirgaceae bacterium | reverse complement strand
TACGGCCATATGGAACTTCATGCCGACTTTAATCATGCTCTTGTGTGTCGAAAAGTCGGTTGTCGGCATGGGCGTTTCATGTCTTTTGAATTCATAAAATTCGGGTTTTGATTTACATACAGTCATTAGAAAAATCGAACAATATATATTTATGATTGTTCCATTGAAGTAGTTTTTGAGACTGTAAATGTATGAAAAATTTAGATACAACTCTTTTACATAAAATAGAACTTAAACGTCGACTAACCGACCAGGTAACTGTTTTACGACTTGAACGAAAAGGATTGGATTTTGTTCCCGGACAATACGTATATGTTGGGATTCCTGGTTCCAATGACGCAAAACCATATTCTATTTATAGTGGGATTGATGACCCCTACATTGAAGTTTTAATTAAAAAGGTCGAAAACGGTTCTGTCTCTCAATCCATAACAAACGCATCAGAAGACGAGTTTCTTGAGGTCATTGAACCCAAAGGCCATTTTTGTATTCCAAAAACTAATCATTCTGAAAAGAATTTTCTCTTTGTTGCCACAGGAGTGGGCATAGCTCCTTTTCGGAGTTTTGTCCGTAGCTACAAGGGGCTTAAATATACTTTACTTCACGGCATCAGGTATGGTTCCGAAAGATATGATTTTCAGGAATACCCTAAAGGAAAGTATATTTCTTGTACATCTGGCGATGATTCGGGTGATTTTCACGGACGGGTTACCGATTTTTTTATAAATCAACAACTCCGGTTTGATACCGTATTTTTGTGTGGGAATGGGGCAATGGTAAAAGAAATGATGAAAATTTTACAACAAAAAGGAATTGAATTGTTGGATATTCGAACAGAAATATTCTATTAATACGGTCGTTTTTGGTCAAATATGCGTAACTTTGTCTCTGATATTTATCATTTTCGGGCTTTTGTTAGTCAAAAATGGCAAACAAAAGCGCTTAATAAACGTACTATTGACAATAAACGTAAAAATAAACTACCATGGCTAACGCGAATACTCCTCAAGGGAGGTTTTGCCATTTACCCTGTTTAGGAATGGTGCTCACCTTCCTGATGTTACCCATTTTGGTTACTTCACAAAAGGCAGTTCCCACAGTATCATCCGAGGTACCTACAAACCGTCAGGAAACAACAGCGGATGTGCCTTATACGGTTTCCGGTACTGGGGTTACTCAGCAGGGTGTACATTATAAATTGTCAAGTGGAGTTAGTACTAGTGATCCAAAAGTGTTCATTGATGCATACCAGGCATCCGACACGATTACCATAACAGGGCTAAATGCAGCAACACGATATTATTATAAGGCTTTTGCCACCAATGCAGCCGGAACAACCCTTAGCACAGAAAGAAATTTCTATACCCTGTCAACCGAACCTACCTCCAACTGCGGTACCGTTTCAATAACTTCCTTGTCGTCAACGTCTATTTCCTTTTCATACAGCGCGTCAACAAATTTCACGCACTATGCCATTTTTACAGTGGCAGGTTCAACCCCGATAGATCCCCTGACTATTGTTGATGGAATATCCACAAATTCCCAAACTGGAGATTTGTTTAAACAGGAGGCAACTGCTACAACATTTACAAGAGGTGCATTAACCCCAAATACAACCTATAGTATTAGCGTTATTCCTTTGAAACGCTCCGGTTTTCTTTCACAAACTAATAATTATCTTACTTCAGGGACAATCACGACGGTTACATTCACCACTTACAAGGATGCTCCAACCGTTCAGGCCTCTAATATAGTTGGTTCAGACAAGACGTTAACTTCTGCAACGATATCTTGGACCAATGGAAATGGCGATGGACGTGTTGCCTACATCAATACCATCAATTCCTTTACAGCGCCCAGTAATGGTGACTATCCAACAGCCAACAGTGAATATAGCGGGTCAGGCCAGCAAGCTGTTTACAATGGAACAGGATCATCGGTTGGTATTTCCGGATTGAGCTCAGGGACAACGTATTACTTGAGGGTATATGAATATAATAATCCCCAAGTGGGCTTTACTATGTACAATACAAATACAGCAACGGATAACCCGAAAGGATGTGCTTTACCATTCCCTATTCCCGATGAGCAGGACTATGATATAGTTTTTAGCGATGTTACAGTTAATTCGATGACGGTTTCCTGGACAGTTGGGGATGGAACAGGTAGAATTGTGGTCATGAATGATCAGGATTCGTTTACAGAGCCTCTTGATAGTACAGTTTATGTTGGTGACAACTACTGGAACAATGATGGGGAACAAGTTATCTATAACGGTTCAGAAAGTTCTGTCGGAATAAGTAATCTAGAAGCAAATACTCTGTATTATTTCAGAGTTTACGCCTACAATGATGAACCGAAGTACGCTGTTTTCAATACCGAAGTTGCCACTAATAATCCAAATTCAAAGAGGTCGCTCGGCTATACACCGTCAGCGCAACACAGCCAGATTGTTTTTAGCAATGTTACAGCATCGGGCTTGACGGTTAGTTGGACATTGGGTGACGGGACATATTCGCTTGTAGCCATGAATACTTCCGACTCCTGGCCCGATCCGGTAGATGGTAACATTTACACAACGAATAGCGAGTGGCAAAACTCTGGTGTTCAGCGAGTTTATTCCGGGGGGGCGTCAACAGTGAATATTACAGGACTTACATCGGGCAATACGTACTATTTTAAGGTATGGGCCTTTAACAACGATGATTCTCCATTGTACAAAATAGGGGCAGCAATTAATAATCCCAATTCTATCCAAATAGGAGGAACCAATGTTTGGGATGGGAGTGTTTCTAATGATTGGTTTGATGCCGGTAACTGGTCACTCAATTATGTTCCCATAGGCCAGAATGATATCGTTATTGACGGGGCAACGAATTTTCCCAGTCTGGATCAAAATGCTACTGTGAATAATCTGACAATAACTGACGATGGACAAATTACAATCGAAAATGGAATAACATTAAATGCTAACGGAAACCTTGTAATACAAGGAAATAGTGGTGGATCAGGTTCGCTCGTTATTAACGGCAGCGGAAGTGTTAGTGTGTCGGGAACATATTATTTTACAAGACATACCGGAATAACTTCCGATTGGCATTTGGCCAGCATTCCCAACAGCAATACGAACATAAGTCAATTTACGGGGCATTTTGTAAATCGTTGGAATGAAACCACAAACAGTTGGACACAACTTAATAACAGTCATGCGTTGCAAGTAATGAAGGGGTATTCAATAAAATCCTCGACACGTGACACAGTGCGCTTTACAGGTGCCTTCAATAACGGTTCCCAATCCATTACTGTTACTAACTCAAACCTAAGCAATGAGGACTATGGATGGAACATGGTTGGAAATCCATATCCTTCAGCCATTGACTGGGACGCGGCTTCTGGCTGGAGTCGTGCTAGTGTTGACAACACCATATATAAGTATGATGCCAGTGCAGGACAATATGTAACCTTTAACCATGAAACCGGGATTGGGGTTCCAGAAGGAACATCCGGGATTATTCCTGCTGGGAATGGCTTTTATATTTTGTCAACGGTATCATCTACTTCACTTGGTGTTGACAATGATGCCCGTGTTCATAGCGCTCAAACGTTTTTAAAGTCAGAAGATAAGGTTGATCATAAAATTGTCCGTTTGTCAATTTCAAATGGAACCTCGGTTGACGAAGCTGCCGTTTTGTTCCATCCAGAAGCACGAAACCCAATTAATAAAGGGTTAGATGCTTACAAGCTATTTTCACCAAAATTTCAGCATCCACAAATTTTTATGTTATCGTCAAACCACGACAAGAAAATGATGTTGTCCTCAATAAACGACGAGAGGTTGAAAGAACTTACGGGAAATAACTATATCGAAATCCCATTTGGATTTATAAACAATTTCTCACCGTTTATCCAATTCTCTGTAAACCAAAACACTATTGGCAATGAATTTGACATATATTTGTTCAACCGGGCTACGGGAGAGTATCATAATTTAAGTGAGCCATTTACACTTAAGGAATATGAAGGAGAGTATCTTGGGCTGCTTACATTGAGGGTTACTCGAAAGGATAGTCCACTTGGAGTTGATAATCAATGTCAGCCTTTTAATATAGAGATTTATTCTGTTCGGGATGAGATTTGCATTAACAGCCAGGAAGCGCTATATGGCACGATACGTGTTTTTGACATTACAGGCAGAGCCGTCCATTTTGGACAACTCAGCGGAGATGAAAGATATCGTGTAAAGAATGTAAATAAAAGTGGTATATTTGTAGTTTTAATAAATGACAAAAGAGGACAACATTCGAAGCATATATATGTTGAATAGGATGGCCAAAATGGTGTTCGAAAACCCAAAACAATGAAAAGAATAGCACATATAGTTGTGGCTTTGATATTGACATTTGCACCAACAGATGAGCTTTTCTCCCAACGCGAGGAGTTTGGTTCAAAGAAAATTGGTAGGGAGAGAATTTCAAGACAAGACAGAGATTCAAGAGATAACGACGTTCGTAAAGCTGGACCGCCACCACCGGGTGGGGGAGGTGAAGGTGACCCCATTCCTGTCAATGGTGGATTGCTGCTTTTACTGGGTCTTTCGTCAACGTATTTTTTTGTACGGAGTAAAGATTCCAAACAAGAATAACCCCTACAATAGTTTAAGGTAAAAGTCCCGTGTCAGTGCAATGTACGCGGGACTATATTTATGCCTGCCGCCATCTTCTATTATAATTTCCTGATATTCTAACCTATGAGGCCGTCCAGAAAATTGTATCATTGTTCTGTGGATGCTTTTTTCAGGCGTAGGACGCACATCACAAATTCTTTTCGGGAGGAGTTTTACTTGACCTGCTTTCTCTATTGTGTCCTCTTTCTTTGAATAAGGTACAATCAGGGCTATTTCGCCACCATGATTCAGAAGCGTGCTTGACTTTTCCATAAAGCGCTCAAGCGGAAAATAGATCTCACTTCGCGCAAGATCTCTTGACACTGTGGCTGCGTTTGGCCCCTGATTGTAGAAAGGCGGATTTGAAATTATGAGATCATACGTCTGCTCAGTGCCTGCCCATGAAAAATAGTTATCGTGAAATACTTTAATTCTACTGCTCCAGGGCGAAAGAGCAACATTTTCCAGTGTTTGAACAGCTGCCTTTTCGTCAATCTCAATGGCATTAATTTGAACAATTGGCTGGCGCTGGGCAATCATTAACGAAATTAGACCCGTACCACATCCAACATCCAGTATCTTTCCAGAAGTAGGCAATCCAGCCCATGCCCCAAGTAAAACCCCGTCAGTTCCGACTTTCATTGCGCTTTCGCCCTGATGAACTATGAAATGCTTGAACTGAAAAAAAGTATTTGGCATAATGAACAACGGGCGAGAATATGGCTTTATCTTGTGTAAAAAATCATGGAAATATAGTTGACCACGCTATCGGAATTGTTCACTTCGCCCGAGTGTCCCCGGCTAAGGATTCGGCATCCAATTTCATTCACATCGTTTTTTGTGTAATGTAATAAGGCCATAATTGGTCCAACCCCACATACTGAAACGTTGTATTTTCGAACTGCTTTCTCGACTCCTTCCACATCGAAGGTCAGTATTTTGTTAAGCACGTTGTCATCTTTTTGCCTTCCAGTTTTTGCCGGTTCGAAATGATTGAAGTCACTGGATGCTATAACCAGTAGGCGTTGGTTCGTTTTTTCAATATAATATTTAAGATTGTTGGCTACCATTACCGCGGTTGGAAAATCTTGGTTCCTTATGGTTATTACGGCAATCTGCATTAGTTGGGGGCAAAAATATTGAAGTAGTGGTAATATAACTTCGGCAGCGTGTTCAAACTCCTGAGCTGAGTTATCTTTTTGAAAAATACCCGCATTTATCATTTCTGTATCGGACTGAATGAGACCCAGGGGAGTTTTCCAATGGCTGTGGCTATCAATGGACAACGGAGGACCAATTCCTGTATGGCCAGGACTTAGTATAACGACAGTATCGTAATCAAGCGCTTTTAATTCTTTAATGAAGGAAAGAGCGTGTTTGCCTGAATAGATATAGCCTGCGTGAGGAACAATTCCACCAATTATGCGCCTGCCGGCAATGGTTGGTAGCAGGTTCATAGAAGCTCCCAAGCGATCCAACTGATCAATAAGTTCGCGTTGTTCTTTTGGGTAAAATCTTCCAGCTGCAACAGGTTCTCTTACAGTGTATTGCATAAGAATACTGAGTTTAGTGAAATTTGAAGTTGGCGTTGGCGCCACAATTACTACAATTCCCCTCGGCGTCGAGTGATACTAGGCGTGTATGGTAACCAGTACGTTCAACCAATGTTGCATAACAGCTTGGACATCGGGTTTTTGAATATTCCGGATTGTTGAAATTACCGAGATAAACAAAATCCAGTTTTTTTTGAGCAATCTCATAAAATTGTACTAACACATCATCGGATGTTGGTTCGTTCGATAATTTGTAATTGGGAAAGTACTTCGAAATGTGAAATGGCACGCTTTTGCCCAGGTTTTCGGCAATCCAGTTGATCATTAGGTTGAATTCTGATAAACGATCATTCAACCCGCTTATGGCCAGCAAAGTAATTTCAACGTGTTTCTTTTCCCTTATCGATGATTGTATGGTTTCCAGGACTGGAAGGATACTGCCCCCGGTATATTTTCGGTAGAAATCGTCGGCAAAGGCTTTCAAATCAATGTTCAGGGCTGAAAGATAGGGTAAGAGCATTTCAAAAGCCTTTGGTGTGATATACCCATTGGTTACCAAAACAACGGGAATATTGTTTTCAAAGGCCTCCTTTGCCGACTCCAGTACAAACTCGAAGTTGACAAGGGGTTCGTTATAAGTGAAGGCGATGCCACAGGAATTATTTGAACGATGAAATAATGATAAGATGTTTTCTGAAGAATAAATCTTGTCCTGGGGTAGATCCACATCAAACACTTGTGAAATGGTGTGGTTCTGACAATAAATGCACCGGAGGTTGCACCCAAATCCTCCAACAGAAAGAATTTGTTTCCCCGGATTAAAATGGTATAGCGGTTTTTTCTCAACAGGGTCAAAGCGGATGGCGCTGACAAGACCGTATGAGTTTGCAATCAGGGTTCCATCAATGTTTTTGCGCACTTGACAAACTCCTTGGTAGCCTGGTTCAAGGACGCACCCGTGTGGACACAGATTACACCTGACTTGCAGATCACTCAATCTTTCATAACAAAGGGCTTCTTTTTTGTCAGTCATAGCGTATCGAAGTAAATCGGTAAAATTTCAAATCACCGTTTTCAACATTTGACAATCCCGCTTTTCGTTTCACAATCCGGATTTGTTCTTCGGCAGTATTCACACCGTCGAGAGCAGGCAACAGAACGCCTCGTTGTAAATGACCGTCGGAAAGAATCAAGCCATATATTGCCGGATCGAGGTTCTCCGGAGTCGTGGGTTCGGGTGCTGATAAAACATCAACTGTTACAATAAGCCCTTCAAGTTCATCGGGGCGTACCGGTTTAAATCTCGAATCCCGATGAGCAGCTGCAATGGCATTTTCAATGATTTCTTCGGCCAAATCAGCATAGCGAGGCTCAAGAGTTCCAATGCAACCCCTAAGCGAACCATCGTGCGTATGCAGTGAAACAAAACAGGCTGCCTTATCAAGAGAAAAATCTGGTTTTTCATCGGTTTGATACCGTGTACCTGTTTTTACCCAGTGTTCCACAACATGTGCGGCAAAATTGGCTATGGAAGTTTTGCAGGGTTGCATAAAATATAGGTTTAGGCGGGATTCACTCTATCGCAAACCAATGCTGCAGCACCCAAGATTGCAACATCAATTCCGGGCAAGCCCGAGGGCAATATCTCAACTTTGTCTTTAAAAATACTCATCACATTTTTTTCTAAGCTTTCTTTTATGGGGTTCAGTAAAAGCTCGCCGGCCAGGGCAACCCCGCCAACAATAAAGAATGCTTTTGGACTTGTTGTTGCAACTATGTCAGCCAACTTTAAACCCATGGTTTCGCCTGAAATCCGGAACACCTCTTGCGCCAGCCAGTCGCCTTTTTGCGCTGCTACAAAAACATCTTTGGATGTGAGTTTATTAAACGGAATGTCGCCCAAAATAGAAGGTGTTCTATATTTCACCATAAGTTCAGAAGCTGTTTTAACAATTCCCGAGGCAGATAAATAAGCCTCGATACATCCAAAGCGACCGCACCCACAAAGCCTTCCCCCCGGGAATACAATGGTATGGCCAATTTCGCCGGCAAAACCATCGTGCCCGTAAACCAGTTGGCCATTGGAAACCACACCGCTACCAACCCCGGTGCCTAGTGTTATGGTTACAAAATCATTATAACCCTTGGCTGCCCCGAAAAGCATTTCGCCCATGGCTGCTGCATTGGCGTCGTTTGTAAGATCAACAGGAATGTTGGGAAACCTGGCTGAAAGCAATTCACAAATGGGCACTACGCCTTTCCAGTCGAGATTGGGTGCTTGCTCAATGGTACCTTTATGGTGGTTTCCATTGGGGGCTCCAACGCCAATACCAGCCAGCTCAACATTGTCGCAAACATCAACAAGGGAATGAATTAGCTTAACCAAATCTTTTAAATATGCGTTGAAATCGGCACCATGTTCGCGTGTTGGCATTTTTCCCCGCTGTAAAATTTCTCCTTTAAGCGTTACCACGCCTGCTTCAGTATTGGTTCCACCAATATCAATTCCTACAATTACTTTTTCCATAATTCCCTATAATTTTGACACTTATAACAATTTACCAAATAAATTTTGGTGCATTCCATTAACCTTTGGCAAAAAAATAATCCAGCTCACCATAAAGGTATGAAAATTCCTCAAAAATAAGTAATTTTGATGCAATTTATTGGTGTGTGCCGGATTTTAAATATATTTGGTAGAGAGCAACTATTTTGCGAGAAAACCCTTTCTAAATACGATTCCCTGCAGATGAATGGTCTGAAACAATATAAAATATCTTCGTTGTTTTCCAGGTATATTGGATTGATATCTGTATCTTCAATATTCGTGATGGTTTTGGTTTACTCATTTATCGAGTTTCTTGATTATTCGAAAGAGGAGCAATTGTTACGTGAGAAGTTTTATAATGACCAAAAAATCAAGGTAGCCCGCGAAACGGAGAAAATTGCAGAATATATAAACCTTTCGCGGTTGTTTCTGGAGGATAAGCTAAACCGCCAACTCTATGAAAGGACCAACGAGGCTTGGGCAACCATGGAAAACCTTTATAACAGATACAAAAACACACGGTCAAAGCAAGAGATAAAAACGCTGATAAAGGAAGCATTAAGGCCAGTTAGGTTCAACAACAGCCGTGGGTATTATTTCATTGTATCGTTAAGCGGTGTCGAGGAATTATTTCCCGTAAGTCCCGATTACGAAGGAAAAAATCTGCTTGAGTTAACCGATGATATGGGAAATTACGTTATCAAAGACGAACTCGAAATTGTAAATAAATTTGGAGAAGGCTTTGTAACTGATTACTGGAAAAAGCCCGGTGACAGTAGCGGGATGATTTATCCCAAAACCTCCTATATAAAGCTATTTAAACCACTTGATTGGTATGTAGGATGTGGGGAATATCTCGATGAAGTCCAAAAAGACATTCAAAGTGAAGCCAAGAAGGCAATTAAACGGATGCGTTTCGATTATAACGGCTATGCCTTTGCATACACCTTTAGTGGAGATCCCATTGTCACAAATCACCCAAAAATACCAGAAAACAAGAACCTACGGGATACCGTTGACGTTAACGGAGTGAAAATCCTACAAAAGATGCGAGAGCTGGTCGATAATATTGAAGGTGGTTATCTGATTTATCACTGGAGCAAACCCGATTCGGACTCTATAGCACCCAAAATAACTTATTGCAGAGGGATTCATGACTGGGAATGGATTGTTGGCGCTGGTGTATATCTTGACGAGATTGAAAAAGTAATCGAAAAAGATAAAAAGCATCTTTACCAACAATTATACAAGAAAATTATTATAGCTGTTCTACTTTCGTTTATACTTTTAGGGATAGTAAGTTTACTTATAAAACGTATAGCCAGAAACCTGCAGACAAATTTCGCCAATTTTTCGCAAAGCCTTGAACATGCAGTGTCAACCAGTACCGAATTGCCTATCACGAACATCCAGATTGATGACTTGAAAGCAATTATTAAGGAAATAAATATCGTAGTCCGGAACAAACAGGAGACCGAAGAGCAGTTGAAAATGAGCGAGTCTTTGTTTCGTGTAATTTTCGATCATGTCCCTGTAATGCTGCTAATATTTGACAGTAGTTTAAACCCAACGCGTTGGAATATTGAGGCCGAGAAGTATTTTGTAATTTCACCCGAAGATCGCCAATACAATTCCGGCAAGAAGACGCAAAAGACAGCAAATGTTGGGGCGCTTCAAATGTCAATCTTCCACGAAAAAGATGTTCAGGAAGGGATATTCAGAACATATCAGGTTGATACCAAAGAGGGCCTTCGGTATCAGAACTGGGCAACTTTTAAGACCGATTCGGAAGCCATCGTCTCTGTGGGATATGACATTACCGACATAAAAAATCAGGAAGAGGAATTAAGAAACCTCAATAAGGCCAAGGATAAAATATTCTCCATCATATCGCACGATTTGCATGGTCCGTTTAATGCTATAATTGGGTTTGCTCAAATTTTTCTTGCCAAGTACGAGAAACTTAGTGACGAAAAGAGAATTGCCTACGTGTCGCAAATAAACAGTTCAGCAAGCAATATGCACAAACAGCTTTTGAATCTGCTGCAATGGGCCCGGATGCAAACCGGCAATATGAAAATCAGTATTGGCAAAGTAAACCTCTCAGCCATGACCGAAGATATTTTTTCAGTGCTCAGGCCACAAGCACAGCTCAAGCAAATTGAACTAAAGAATAATATTGATGCAGCCATCCGAATAAGTGCCGATGCGTCGATGCTGGGTACAGTGCTGCAAAACCTGGTATCAAATTCCATTAAGTTTACCAACAATAAGGGACTTATTGAGATTTCAGCCATAAGCCTGTCGCAGTACACAACCATTACTATCTCGGACAATGGGATAGGGATGAACAAAGCACAATTGGAAAACTTATTTGATCTGACAAAAACCCCACGTCGGAAAGGCACATCAAATGAAATGGGGACAGGTTTGGGATTGGTTATTTGCAAAGAGTTTGTTGAAAAAATGGATGGACGTTTATGGGCCGAAAGTTCTGAAAATTTGGGGACTACTATGTTTATTCAAATGCCTACGGCTTAAATTTAATTCCCCGTATTCACCTTCAATTATGTTTTTAGTATTCGCAAGGGTTCAAAACATATTCCTGACAACCGGTATCAAAGAGAATAAAAAAGGTCAGGATTTTACTCGCGAAAATTAATTCGTTATATTTGTGGCAATAGAATCCATGTTCGGATAGAGTGATGAGAAAGATTAGACTGAAAGTACTTGGAATTTCATACAGTCAAACACAATCAGGGGCCTATGCCCTGGTTTTGGGCGAAGAAAACGGTGAACGCCGCATTCCTATTATTATTGGAGGGTTTGAAGCACAGGCTATAGCCATTCAATTAGAAGGTCTAAAACCTCCAAGGCCACTGACTCATGACCTTTTTCTGAGTTTGGCCCTGGCTTACAACATAACCCTGGTCGAGGTTTTTATTAACCGGCTCGAAAGTGGCGTTTTTTACTGCGAATTGGTGTGCGACAACCAATATACAAGAATAAAGTTAGATGCCAGAACGTCAGATTCCATTGCTCTGGCCCTCAGATTTAATTGCCCTATATACACGACCTCTGATATTTTGGATAAAGCAGGCATTATTATTCCTGAAGAAAGGGACAATCGCGAGGCCGGGGTAAAGAAAGAGCCTGCCACAAAACCGTCACACCATAGAAAGTTTGCCAACCTTACCGACGAAGAATTGGAAGAACAGCTTAATAAAGCCATTGAAGAAGAGAATTACGAAATGGCCAGTATGTTACGTGATGAGAAAAAATACCGCGAACAAAAAGGAACTAAATAAATATCAACAAACTATGAAGAGTTTTATACGAATTTTTCTGGGGCTATCACTATTGTTGTGTCTAAATGTCCCTACAACAGCACAGGACAGCCAGGCGCAGACACCAAATGACAGCATTGTCCAGGCCGACTCACTTGTGCAGCAGCAAGTCCCCCAAAGTGCAGCTAAAAGCCAAATGAAGATATCAAGCACCAGCGATTCGACGGGAATGTCGTTTACGAGCGTCTATCGTGGGCTAATTGGAATGATTGTTTTATTGGCATTGGCATGGCTGGTGAGTCAAAACAGGAAAGCGATCAATTGGAGAGTGGTGCTAATAGGCCTTACAATACAAATATTGCTTGCTTTGGGTGTGCTGTACATCCCGGCAGTACAATGGTTTTTCGAAGCTGTTGGGAAAATTTTTATTAAAATTTTGGATTTCACAAAGGTAGGTAGCGTTTTTCTGCTGGGAGACATGATGGACATGTCGAAGTACGGGATGATTTTTGCCTTCCAGATTCTTCCAACCATTATATTCTTTTCAGCCCTAACCAGCGTTTTGTTTTATCTGGGAATCATCCAGAAAGTGGTGTACGGTTTGGCGTGGGTAATGGTTAAAGCCATGCGCCTGAGTGGAGCAGAGAGTCTTTCGGTTGCAGGAAATATTTTTCTTGGTCAAACCGAAGCCCCTTTGATGATTAAAGCCTATCTGGCCAATATGAACAAGTCAGAGATGTTCCTTGTTATGGTTGGCGGTATGGCAACTGTGGCCGGAGGTGTACTTGCCGCTTACATTAGTTTCCTGGGTGGCGACGATCCGGTTCAACGACTGGTATTTGCCAAGCACCTACTGACTGCCTCTGTCATGGCTGCACCAGGAGCCGTAGTCATTTCCAAAATAATTGTCCCGCAAACCGAGAAAGTGAACATTGAGGCCGAAGTTACCAAAGAAAAAGTGGGGACAAATTTCCTGGATGCCATGTCGAATGGGACAACCGAAGGCCTTAAATTAGCCGTAAATGTTGGCGCCATGTTGTTGGTTTTCTTCGCGTTTATAGCCATGTTTAACTTTATTTTGATCAAAATCGGGTCGTTTACGAGTCTCAACGGCGTAATTGCATCTATGACAAATGGAAGCTACACCGAACTAAACCTGCAATTTATTTTGGGCTATACCCTTGCACCGCTTATGTGGGCAATTGGTGTTAACGCACAGGATATGACCCTGATGGGACAACTTTTGGGAGAAAAAATTATTGCCAGCGAGTTTGTAGGATACGCTTCATTGGCAGCCTACAAGGCCAGCGGAGCTTTTGCCGAAGCCAAGTCCATATTCATGGCTACTTACATGCTTTGCGGTTTTGCTAATTTTGCCAGCATCGGGATCCAAATTGGCGGTATAGGTTCGCTTGCCCCAAGCAAACGTGAATTTCTTTCGTCCTATGGAATCAGGGCGCTTATTGCAGGAAGCTTGGCTTCGCTGCTTTCGGCCACAATTGTTGGAATGATATTGGGCTAGCAATGGCCCATCGACAATACTAATTTATACAGCAGGGGAAATGGATTCTTGAAAAGAACGAAATTTTTCCTGTTTTTTGTTTTGGTCTCATTGATTAAGACTTAGGATAGACAGAATATGTCAAAAGCTAAAAAATATTATGTTGTCTGGAAAGGCCGGATCCCTGGAATATACCAGAGTTGGGCTGAGGCACTTGATCAGGTTGACAAGTTTGACGGGGCAGTGTATAAAGGGTTCGAAAATCTTGACTCTGCCAGAGAGGCCTATGAAAACGATTTTAGAAAGTACGTTGGAACCCGGTCAATGGCAGGGGTTACGCACTCAGGAGCCAAGTCGAGCCCCGGACAACCCATAAAAGATGCCATAGCAGTTGATGCAGCATGCAGCGGAAACCCCGGCCCTATGGAATACCAAGGCGTTTTTGTTAAGACTGGTCAGCGATTGTTCCATCAAGGGCCTTTCGAACAAGGAACCAACAATGTGGGCGAGTTTCTGGCCTTGGTGCATGCATTGGCATTTTGTAAAAAGAACAACATCAATTGCCCAATTTATACTGACTCGGCCAATGCCATGATTTGGATAAACCAAAAGAAGGCAAAAACAAAGCTGTTTAAAACAGCAAAAAATGAGATTATATTCGATCTCATCGAACGAGCTGAATATTGGTTGAAAAACAACACAATAGAAAATGAAATACTGAAGTGGGAAACTCAGTTCTGGGGAGAAATCCCGGCTGACTTTGGACGAAAATAGCACTCCCGAAACCCTTGAGTAGAATGAAACTGGTTTTGTTAGACAACTACGATTCGTTTACACACAATCTGTTACATTTACTACAGGTTGCAAATCCCAATGTCCGGATAAAAGTTTACCGGAATTCGGAAACCACAGTTCTGACTGAAAAATTCGATGTACTTGTGGCGGGTCCCGGTCCCTGCACTCCGCGGGAAACCGGAGTCTTACGCCAACTTTTTGAAGAAAGAATCCTTACCGCGAAAATTCCCTACTTTGGAGTTTGTTTGGGAATGCAATTTCTGGCCTACTATTATGAAGCCCCCGTTGAGCGTTCAATCATGCCCGTTCACGGCGATACTTGTACAGTCAATCATAACGGGACTGATATTTTTGAACAAGTTCCCGCTCTGGTTGGTGTTGCTCGCTATAACTCGCTCGAGGTTTTGCCAGAGAATTTGAAAAACAGCCCGTTACAATGCATTGCAACTGCAACAGACACCGGAGCAGTAATGGCTTTAAGGCATAAAACGTTGCCAATCTGTGGAATACAATTTCACCCCGAAAGCTTTCTTACACAATTTGGACTGCAAATGGTACAAAACTTTTTTCGGCACTACACAAACCAATGATTGTTAACCTCAAGGCTGATGGTACACATTACACAACATAAAAAAGAACAACTCGCAGCACCAGACATTCATACTGTTTTGAAAATGGTAGTTGAATACAGCGGAATATTGCTTTATACCACTCCACGGGTTGGTTACAGTCCTTGTCAGTGGATTGTTGGGCTTAATCCTGTTATAACGCATAATGGCCTTGATTTAATAAATGAAGGGAAAATAAAAAGTGGAAGTCCACTACACTCCATCGACGAAATAACAGCTCGTGCAAATATTGACCAAAGCTGCCCGTTGTGGATGGGCTATGTGGGCTGGGATTTTAAGGACATAGTCGAAGAACCGGGTTTGTTTTCGGGACTGAAAAGCCCCAGCTTCGATTTTGCGCAGCTTTCTGTTTATCAATATGTTTGGATGATTGAACCCGAAAAGGGAAGTTCAACGTTATATACATTATCGAGTGGCGAATTCAAATCAAAAGCGCAGCCATTCCCCATAAAAGGCCATGATGCTGTCACAAAACCCGAAGTTTTCACTGTCAGGGGTTTACATTCAAATATGAATCGTGCTGATTTTGAAAGGAATGTTGAACGTATTCAGGAATACATCCGGGCTGGCGACATTTACCAGGCAAACCTTACACGCGAAATCCGGGGTGATTTTAGCGGTGATGTTGTTTCCTTGGCGCAAAAGCTGCTCGAATCCAACAATATTGAGTTTGGTTGTTTCATGTCGGTTGGTCCGAACTATATTGCCAGCACAAGTCCCGAGCGGTTTTTCAAGATTGAGAAAGGACGTATAACAGTTTCTCCAATAAAGGGCACTGCTCCCCGGGGGAAGAGTCCTGACGAGGATACACAGATTTGTGATAACTTGTTGAACGACAAAAAGAACCGACGTGAACTGGCTATGATTGTTGACCTTCTCCGAAATGACATCAGTCGTGTATGCAAGGCTGGCACTGTAAGTGTCGATGATTTCCCCATTTTGAAGACATTGCGGAATGTTCATCATTTGGTTGCCGACATTTCCGGCGAACTTGAAAAAAAGACGTTTCGGGAAATAATGTATGCCCTTTTCCCCGGTGGTAGCATCAGCGGGTGTCCTAAAATCCGTGCTTGCCAGATAATCGAAGAACTCGAGCTGATAGCACGCGGCCCCTACACCGGAACTATGGGGTACATATGTAAAAACGGGAGTATGGACTTCAACATCCTTATCCGTACCCTTTTTGTATGTCAGAACAGAATTAGCTTTAATGTTGGGGGAGGAATTACACTTTTGTCGAATCCCGCTGACGAGTTTGACGAAACTTGTTACAAAGCGCAGAATATTCTTCGGGTCTTGCAGGGAGATTTATAACTGTTTTTTCTGAATTATTCACATACGTTCATGTTCGGTAACAACCACATGCGATTTCCATTTGCCGCTCTTGTAATAAACAAAACTCCAAACCATTCCACTAAGCCATGCTATTGGAATTGCCCACCAGATACCATCGGTTCCCATAAAATCGGAAAGAAAATAAGCCAATGGAATCCTTATCAGCCAAAGGCTGAAAAGGGTAATGAACATGGGAATTAAGGTGGCGCCGGCACCGCGTAAAGCCCCGGTGATGCTAAACATGGTGCTGAAAAGAATATAAAACGTGCTGACAATGACCAAATAACGTACCCCTACCTCAATAACTTCAGGTTCTTTGGTAAACATACCCATAAGTTCAGAACCATAGAACCACGCCAAAACACTGACCAGGACACTGACAATCCCTGACATGAAAACGGTGGCCAGTAAACCGCGTTGAACCCTGTTTATTTGGTTTGCCCCCAAATTTTGCCCCACGAACATCGACAAAGCAGTCCCCAGGTTCATGGCTGGCAACGAAGCAATTGCATCGATCCGACCAGCAGCGGTGTATGCCGCTATAACGTCGGTACCAAATCCGTTGACAATGCCCATGATGGCCATCATCCCCATGGCAACAAAAGTTTGCTGAAAGCCTGTAGGAAGTCCAATCCTCACACTTTTTGCAAACAATTTTCTGTCAAATACCATGGTCCGAAACCGTATTTGGAACACCTTGTTGGTTCGGTTCATGTGTAAAATGTTAAATATCAAAGCTATAGCCTGTGATAAAACAGTAGCCCAGGCCACACCTTCAATTCCCCAGTTGAAACCCAGGACGAACCACAAGTCAAGAATAATATTCAAAACGGCTGATAAAATCAGGTAATACAAAGGGGTAACACTGTCGCCCAGTCCACGGAGGATGGAAATGGTGGCATTGAACCCAAACATGACAATACTCCCCAATAAATAAATGTCAAGATACGATTCTGCTGAATCGAGAATCTCGGGCGGAAGGTTCATGAGAACAAAAATTTCGCGACTGAAAGTAATGCCAATTGCTGTAACGAAAATTGAGGCTACAAACATGAATATCAGCATGGTATCAATCATTTGACGAACCCGGAGAATGTTTTTTGCCCCAAAATACTGGCTTATTATGATGGTTCCCCCACTACCAATTCCAATTACAAAAGCAATCAATGTATATAAAATTGGAAAGGAGGCCCCAACTGCGGCTAAGGCATCTTTACCAATGTAATGGCCAACGACAATGCTGTCAACAATGCTATAAACCTGCTGAAACAGGTTTCCAATCAACATGGGAAGGGCAAACTGAAATATCAGCCGAAATTCGTTGCCTTTGGTTAAGTCTTTCATTGAATGTTGATTACTGTACCCTGATTATCTGTCCGTTAATGGAACCTTCAATGCTTTTCAGATAGGCACTGACCACCCTTGATGAAGCCACGGGCACGTGTCCTGGGAAAAAACTTCCCAGTTTGCCAGCCGAAAGATCGAGTAAACCAGGGCTAACAGCATTAATTCTGACATCGTTCTTAAGGTTGATGGCGGCATTCAGAACAAAGGCATTAAGTGCGCCATTGGCCATGGCAAGGCCTGTTCCAAATGGGATAGGATCGTCGCAGGTGATTCCGGTAGTGAGGGTAAACGAACCCCCTTTGTTAATAAAAGGTAACCCGAGTTTTACCAGCGAAACCTGTCCCATGACCTTGTTTTCGAAACCGGTATAGAAATCCTCGAGCGACATTTCGTCAAAGCTTCCAAAATAGGCCTTGCCCACACACGACACCAAAGCGTCGAAAGGGCCGGTTTTTGCAAATAAATCCTGTATGGAGTCGGGCTGTCGTATGTCAACCCTGTATTCACCTTTGGAATGCCCAATGCCAATTACATCGTGGCCCTTTTGTATCAATGTGTTATAAACAACGCCCCCGATGGTTCCGTTAAATCCTATTAAAAGTATCCGCATTTGGTTTTCGTTTTATCTGTAAATCTTTTAAAAAACAAACCATTGAATGGTCTGTTCCAATTCGTCACCATTTTTTAAAACTGGAAATAAATGAAAGGTTGAATACCCGATGATTGCGACTGGTATAGCAATATTGCTGCCAAAACCACAATTAAAATCTTAACGTAAACAGGAAGAACAATAAAGGCTTTCCTATAAAACCGCTTCCACTGATTTGGAAGCCAGTGCACTGCAAAGGCAAAAACAATCAGGGTAACCGGCATGGAATATCCCCCGATTACCGCGAAAACAGTTTCAGGCTGAAAATGGAGCGCAATCTGGCTAAGCATTTGGTTGATATGCAGCATATCGGGTGAACGGAACCAGACCCACGAGAAACAGACAAGATGAAAGGTAAGGAAAATGCCCATAAACCTGAAAAAATGGTTTTTCGGGTTCAAGTACTGTATCCTGATTTTATCGAGGGCCAAAGCCAAACCGTGTATGCCCCCCCAAATAATAAACCGGAAATGTGCTCCGTGCCATAATCCGCCCAAAAGCATGGTGATCAACAGGTTGACGTAAGTCCGTAGATTTCCCTTGCGGTTTCCGCCAATGGATATGTACAAATAGTCTTTAAGCCACCGCGAAAGCGATATATGCCAGCGCCGCCAGAAATCAGTGATGGATGAGGCTTTGTAGGGCGACAGGAAATTTGTGGGGAGCCTGAATCCCAGTAAAAGGGCCACGCCAATGGCGATGTCGGTGTAGCCCGAGAAATCGCAGTAAATTTGTATGGCATAGCCATATACGGCCATCAGGTTTGTGAATCCCGAATATAGAAGAGGTTGATCAAAAACACGGTCAACAAAGTTGATGGAAATATAGTCCGAAATCAGAATCTTTTTCACCAAACCATTGATTATCAGAAATAGGGCATAGCCATACTCGAACTTCCGCAACCGAAATTCGCGATAAAGTTGTGGGACAAATTCAGCCGCCCGCACAATGGGGCCTGCTACCAATTGGGGGAAAAATGAAACATAGAAGGCGAAGTCGGTCAGACTTTTAACGGGTTTAACTTTATATCGGTACAAATCAACGGTATAGCTTATGGTCTGGAACGTGTAGAAAGAAATACCCACGGGCAGCAATATCAAACTTTCATCGAACGTGCTGCCAGTGGCCCAGTTTGTAAACCTTGCCAGCCAGTTTGCGGCTTCAATCTCCGTCCCAAACAACTGGTTGAACGAGTTGGAAATAAAGTAGGTGTATTTAAAGTAGGCTAAAACGGCCAAATTGATAAAAACACTGGCAAATACGGAACGGTCACGCTTTCCCTGCGTGTTGGCACTGTAAATGGCTTTTCCCAGATAGTAGTCGGTTACAGTTGAAAAAATCAAAAGCCAAAAATAGATGCCACCGCTCTTGTAGTAAAAATAGAGACTGACCAAGGCTAGCCAGGCGTTGCGCAATGGGTATTTACGGTGAAAAGCGGTAAGTCCGCCGGTAACTATCGCGAAAAATATCCAGAACTCGATACGGGTAAAGAGCATCGGGTTCGCAGGATTGTAGAATATTATTGAATTCCAAAACGATAGCATACAGGTAAAAATTACTTAATTCCGTTAATTTCCGAAATTTTCCTGTCAAACACTTTCAGCAGGGCAACATAAAACAGTTCGGCTTTCAAATTATACCCTTTGGGCGACAAATGAATTTTATCGCGTGCGGCCATACTGTCAGAAAACCAGGTATCTATAGATTTTTTTCCACCCATTACTTCGTAAAAATTCCATAAGGCCATGTTTCGGGATGTGCATTGTTGCAAAACAACCTGATTGATTATTTCTATGTTCGTTGACATATCGGCCCCTTTGCGTGAATGATCATTGGGAGTGGTTAATAATACAGGTATTCCCGGGCAAGCCTTTTGTATGGAATCGAGCAAGGAGGAATATTCGGATTTAAACCATTCTTTGGTAAAAGGAAAGAAGTAGGCATCGTTTGTGCCAATGGATAAAATAATCAGCGATGGCTTGAGTGCCCGCAATTGACTGGTAAACAGCAATGAGCGGTTATATGATGCAGCCGATGCCCCATTGATCCCAATGGCATGATACTCGAGACCGGGAAGATCGTCGCGAAACCCGAATCCAAAAAGGTCAAAAAGCCCGGTTTTGTCAAGTTCGATGCGTATTTTAATTTGACGGTGGTATTCGGGTAAATTTAGGGTTGCCACACCATTGCGGGTACTGTCAATGTGAATATCAGAGCTTTTCTGGTTTCCCAAAATGGATATGGTTCCCCTTGTTTGAGAGCCATACCATAGGTCAACCTCGTTGAAAGGTTCGGTAATGGTATCGTTTATTTTTATGGAAAACTCTATAATACTGTCGGTTGTACTGATTTTTATTCCATAAAGGCCAATCTCAGTGGGTTCTTTTATTTTTGTGCTCCAGTGGGCTGTCCAAATGTTTGGGGACTCTATTCTGTAGTTTGCCGGATTGTTGGTTCCTGCTAGGTTGTAAGGGAAAATCAGGCCTCGGGTTCCTGATACACCGGGGTGGAGGCATTGCAACCTATTCCGGACTTTTCCGGTAAAAAAATCGGCCTGAATGTGGCTGTCGCCAATATGGGCAATGGAGAACTTTTGATTGCCATCAATCAGCCTTACCAGGCATCGTGTCAGCGTGTCAGAAAAAACACCTGAGGGATCGATAATATCGTTTTTATCGTAATGAATATAAGGGTAATTGGCCACCAAAAACGGATCTTCCTGTGCTCGGGAAACTGAAATCAGGAGGCTAAAAATCAGAATGATGTGCATTATCTTGTCCATTATCAACCTATTCAAAATCATTCATAATGGCCTCGTACAGCATGTGTGATACGATACGGCTTCCCTTGGCGTTAAAGTGCACAAAATCTTTGTTTGCCAAAGGTGGTTTTGCAAATACCCACGATGGCATACTGTTGTTACCTCCCATGGCTTCATATAAATCCCAGAAAGCGCACCCCGTGCGGAATGCTGCATTACGCTGGGCATTTCCGATTGCCGGAATATTTGGGAATGATTCGTACCAGGTGTCACGTTTGCGCGACATGTCACTAACTCCAACCACAATAACGGGGGTATCGCCGGCAGCTTTTCGGAGATGTTGTAGTTGACGTACAAGCACTTCCTCGTACCAGTTGTATCCCTTAACAATATTTGGCACAATGTTGACCCCAAACTGAAAAATTATCAGCCTGACATTCAATTGCCGGAAAAAATATCCCAGTAACTCGTTGTCAATTTTTGAGAATTCAGCACCGGAACTTCCCCGCCATGGTATGTTATCAACAGTTACACCGGTCGTTTGATCGAGCGTCAGGGCATAAAATGATGGAGATTGCCCGGAGGAAAATTTGAAAACAATGTTGTCTGGTGTTTTATCAATCTGAAAACCAAACACATTTAGAGGTTCTTCCAATGCAACCTGGTCTTTCATGATCAGCGAATCACGTCCGTAAACTTCAATTTCCACAGGCGAAGGGCTATATCCCAGGAAAAGCCGGCACCAGTTGTATTTTCGTGCCGTGGGGTAGGACATAGGCGACAATTGGTAACTTAGCCAAGCTTGTTGCGGCGGACTAACGGTAAACCGATTGGTTTGTCCCATAATGCCATATCTGACTGAATTGGTGAGGGTATCGGTATTTTGCATGACGTTATCGCGGACCCAGTCGCTCGAAGCGGTTTGAATGATTGTAGCATGTTCGGCCACTGGTTTGTCACAGAAAAGCAGGCCTGGCCCGCTGCCCCCGAAACGCCCCTGGAAACGGTGTCGTAGGTATCCTGTAATCCTATCACCTTCTATTTGGGAATCGCCGTAATGCAAAATACGCAAGTTTCTTTTGGTTGTTTCGTTACGCAAGGCATTGTAAAACACCGCCATCAGATTTGGTTTGTCGGGTGGAAACTGCAATTTGTGAACCTTGCTTCTGATTTTTGCCTCCACAATACGGATAGTGTCGTGGAATGTTTCTGGTTTCGTGATTGTTCCCGTTTTTGTACTATCTGTTGAATTTGTTTGGCTACTAAGCGTGTCCTGCAATTGCCGCTCAGGTTCAACAGAATCTTGTGCTACAACTTCGCCCCAAACATCTTCAACTAAGCTGTCGATGTTGGTATAACTAACAGTATCCCTGGTAATTAAGGAAACAGGATGGGGTAGGCTTACAGAGTATTTTAAAATTGCAATCGGGTAATGGCTCAACAAAGAAGACACCAAACCTATGACTGCCAAAGTTGCAAGTGTTGTCCAAAGGACATAGGTTGGTTTCAGACCTTTGTTCATTTACAGTCTATTCGAGACGTTTAACCTTAATTTGCTGGCCTGGTTTTAGATCCTTTGCTGAAGAAATTCCATTGATGCGAAGCAAATCCTGATCGGTCACACCGTCGAACCGTTTTGCTATTTCCCACAGGGTATCACCCTTTTTCAGGGTATAGTAAAGATATTTGGCATCAAGGGAAGGGACGGCAGTGGGTGCTTCTGTCTGCGTTTTTGCCACAGTTATCCCTACGCGCTTTTGTTTCGTTGCAAAATCGAGGTTGTTGAACTCGTTGTAGTAGCTATATTTTGCCGAAGGAACATAAACCAACAGCCGCTGGCCAGCCCTGATGTTGTTCTTTCTGATGTTGTTCCAATCCCTGAGATCATTAATCCCGACATCGAACCAACGTGAAATAAAACCCAGATTATCACCGTAGGCAACGGTATAATACAATGCCTTGTGGTTTTTTGTTGGCGGTGCTCCATAATAGCTTCCATGGACGGGGGCTGCGGCTAAAACATTGGGATTAAAGTAAATACTGTCCTTGAATTTGAAAATGGAATCCTGATGATCAATAAAGCGGGTCGAATATTCGAATGGAAGCCGCAAGGGATAGTTTTTCGAAGTTGTGGCCGGAATAATATCCCGACGGTATTGCGGGTTTAGGTCGCGCAGTTGGCTCAGGGGCATTTTTAAAACGGTGGATACCTGCTCTAAGTGCAGCTGTTTTCTTATCAGGATAGTGTCAGTCAGCGCAGGCATGTTTATTTTGCGTGGTTGCAAGTTGTATTCATTGTGATGTTCAATAACATACATAGCAGCAATAAACCCAGGTACGTAATTACGGGTCTCGCGGGGCAGTCGGTAGTAAATCTCCCAGTAATTGGTTTTTCCGCCCGATCGCCTTATGGCTTTGTTTACATTCCCAGGGCCACAGTTGTAGGCTGCCAGCGCTAAGGTCCAGTCATTGTAAATGGAGTAAAGTTGCTTCAGGTATTTAATGGCAGCCCGGGTGGATGTGGCCACATCGCGGCGTTCGTCAACAAAGGTATTGATTTCCAGTCCCATATATCTGCCAGTGGCATACATAAACTGCCACAATCCGGTGGCGCCGGCGCGTGAAACAGCCCGTGGATTCAAGGCCGATTCAATGACCGCCAGATATTTTAGCTCTAAAGGCAGGTTAGCGGCATCGAGTTCGCTTTCAAATAGCGGGAAATAGTAGTCTTTAAGGCCAAGAACGGTTTCGGTTAGCTCGCGTTTCCGTTCGGTATAGACTTTAATGTAGGCTTTAACAATGTGGTTATAAGACACATCGAACAATACCTGCATTTCGGACATTTGCCGGATAATGGTGCTGTCGTTCAAATCAACGGTTACATTAGCTGTATCCATGGCCGTTTCCGACACAAACAAAGTATCCGGAACGGTAGTCAAGGTGTCTTCAATCGATTTTTGAACATAGAATGAAAGCAGCAGACTGTCGTAATCGCGTAGCAGTTTTTGCTCAATAAACAATTGTTCGGCCTTGACGGTGTCGTTTTTTTCGGCCATGTTGTGGAAAGGAATGAGCAAGGCCGAATAGGTTGCCAGGAGCAGAGGTATCATAAATTTTGTGTGTTTACGTGTGTGTGGTTTTTCTGATAACGTCCAAAAATAGTGCTTTTCAACGGGATTCTGCTAAAAATATGATGAATGCGCTAAAATTTTATGGAAAATGATACGCCGTAGTAGGCCGGAGCAGTTACTGAGGAGAACATGTCGCCGGGGGTTATGGTTGGGGAAACTTTCATTGACAGATCATCGCTAATGTCGTAATCAATTAGGTGAGCATCGACATTGGCGTCCAGGATATTCATAACGTATAGCAAACCGATTCCTATGTAGTTCAAATCCCTGTAACGCCGCCAGTTTTCGCGTTCGCGCAGGATTGCGTCGGGTGCGGCGCTGGGGAGAGGATCAACCACCTCAGGATTGCTTTGCGAGGCGATTTTTTGCTCATACATGTTCTTGTATTTTATATACAACTCATTGTTTGTATGCGAGAAATAGAGCAGTGTTGCAAATCCACCGTAAATAATGGGTACTTTCCAGTATTTACGGTTATATAGTTGTCCTGAACCTGGCACCAGTGTTGACATTAACGCAGCCGCACCGGGGCTGTGGACGGTTTGTTGTTCAGCAAAGGCATCGACAATGTTTACCAGGTAGGTTGCTGTAAAAGTAAACATACCAATTGTCCGAAACAAATGATGTTGGTCGCGGCGTTTTTTCAAATAGTCTGCGCTGTATTGTGGGTAAACATCATAGAACCCCAAGGTGTCACTAAAATACATTTTTTTCAGCCGGTAGGCATTGCTAAAATCTTTATAGGCTGCCTGATGGTAGTGGTATGCGTAAGCACTTCCCACTAAACCACCCCAAATCAGGGGCGTTTTCCAGTATTGTTTATTATAGATTTGCCCAGTGCCCGGTATAAAAGCAGAAAGCGAAGCCGCAATGCGCGCGCTCCGCTTTTGTTTTTTTATTGAATCTTCAAACTGGGCTGTGCTGATATTCTGGCCCACAGATTTTCCTGTCAACGAAAAGAGGACCAGAAAGGATATAAAAAGCCGTAACCACACAATCAGGTCAGGAATTTAAATTTTCAAACAATCCTAAAATTCTCTCCAACTCGGTGTTATTGCGGAAATGAATAATAATTTTTCCTTTACCACTGGTGTTTCTTTTCAATTCAATGGGAGACTGGAATCTGCCTGTAAGGAATTCCTGAAGTTTCTCGTATTCTTCAGACAATTCGCTTGGCTGTTTTGGTTGTGTGTTTTTTTCAGGTGCCGTTGTTGTAAACTCCCCGCCTGATTGAATTTGTCGGATCCTTTCCTCAACCTGTCTGACAGATAAGTCTTTCGTTATTATTTCTTCGAAAATTTGTAACTGGAGTTCTTTGTCTTCGATGGTAATCAGGGTTCTTGCATGTCCCATGGAAATGACGCCAAAGCGTATTCCTTTTTGTATCTCGGCTGGCAAACGCAGCAAACGCAAGTGGTTACCAATGGTTTGGCGGCTTTTGCCAACTCGTTCGCTGAGCAATTCCTGGGTCAGGTTACATTCCTCGAGCAGACGTTGGTAAGAAATTGCAATCTCGATAGAATCCAAATCCTGACGTTGAATATTCTCGACCAGGGCCATTTCCAACATGCCCTGATCATTGGCCTCCCTGACATAGGCTGGGATTGCTTTTAATCCGGCTAAACGTGCCGCACGTGTGCGCCTTTCTCCTGAAATAATCTGGAATCGTCCGTTGTCTGTTTTTCGAACCGTAATGGGTTGAATTATTCCCAATTCCTTGATGGAAGCCGCCAAATCGTTTAGTGCCTCTTCATCAAAGGATGTTCTTGGCTGATAAGGATTTACATCAATCTGATCGAGGGCTATTTCAAACACCGAACTGCTTTGAACAGGTTGGTGAGCTCTGGGGGCTTCCTCAATAAGTGCTCCTAATCCCCGTCCCAAAGCATTTTTTTTTGCCATCATATTCATTTTGCTATTATTTTCCGTTTTTCGTCACCTGAATTTTCTATCTGACTCACTAGTAAACAGTTAATGCTCTATATCGATCCTGCGAATGTTTACGCTTTTGGTGCTTCGTTTTTTTGAATCAATTCTTTTGCAAGGTTAAGGTAATTCAGTGAACCGTTGCTATTTGCATCATATAGAATGATGGGCTTACCGTAGCTTGGTGCCTCGCTAAGTTTCACGTTTCGTTGAATGATGGTTTCAAAAACCATATTATCGAAATGGCTTTTGACTTCTTCAACTACCTGATTTCCCAAACGCAGGCGGGAATCGTACATGGTCAGAAGGAAACCCTCTATCTCGAGTGATTCGTTTAATTTTGACTGTACAATTTTAATGGTATTTAGTAATTTGCCCAATCCTTCGAGTGCAAAATATTCGCACTGTACGGGAATAATCACCGAGTCGGCTGCTGTGAGAGCGTTTAGTGTAATTAAACCCAGTGAAGGAGAGCAGTCTATAAGGATATAATCGAATTCATGCTGGAATTTACTGATGACCCCTTTCAAAAGATACTCGCGGTTTGGGAGTTGTAAAATCTCGATTTCGGCACCCACCAGGTCAATATTTGACGGAATTAGTTTAAGCCCTTCGATTTCCGTTTCAAGCATGATATCGCGAGGATCCATGTTCTCAATTACACACTCGTAGATGCTTGATTTGATGCTTCGTACATCAAATCCAAAACCAGAAGTGGCATTTGCCTGCGGATCTGCATCAATCAGCAATATTTTCTTTTCGAGTACTGCCATGCTGGCAGCCAAATTTATTGCTGTTGTGGTTTTGCCTACTCCACCTTTCTGGTTTGCTAATGCTATGACTTTTGCCATATTATGAGGTTTTTGTTGTTTTTTTGGACTGAAAACCGGCAAATAAATGTACTTTATTCTATCGGTAAATTCGGGCTGCAAGTTAAGCATTTTTTTTTGTATGGTCGGAAGGGTTTAAGAATTGTTCATAAATGTTTTTGACGACCCAAAATGCATAAACGCTGAAACCTTTTTATACAATCGTTTACGATAAAGTAACCTGCCAAAAACGAATAGATGGGTTAAAAAATTCTTTGTTTTTTCTACTTTTGTAAAAAAAAGCTCAATGATACCAATCACTGTTGTCATAATTACCTATAACGAAGAAAGAAACATAGGACGTTGCTTAGAATCAGTACAAGGCATTGCCGACGATATTGTAGTTCTGGACAGCTTTTCTACAGACAAAACTGAGGATATCTGCAAGCAATATGGAGCCCGTTTTTTTCAACATCGTTTCGATGGTCATATCGAACAGAAAAACAGGGCTATAACCTTTGCACAATTTCCACATGTTCTTTCGTTGGACGCCGATGAGGTGTTGAGTCCTCGGTTGCGTCAATCGATTTTGAGCGTTAAAAACGATTGGCAAGCCGATGGTTACTATTTCAACCGCCTGACCAACTATTGTGGTCATTGGATCCATCATTGTGGCTGGTATCCCGACCGGAAACTGCGTCTTTGGGACAGCAGGAGAGGCAGATGGGGAGGCCTGAATCCCCACGACAAGTTTATTTTAGAAACTAATGCTACACAGCAATTTTTAAAGGGTGATCTTTTACACTACTCTTACCATTCCATTACTGCCCATGCAAAACAGGCCGATAATTTTACCAATATCACCGCCAGGGTGGCTTTTGAACGAGGGAAAAGGAGCTCTGTTATTAAAATCTGGTTTTTCCCAAAGTGGAAGTTTTTCCGTGATTTTATTCTTAAACTAGGTTTTCTTGATGGTTTTTACGGATACGTTGTCTGTAAAATCAGCGCTTATGCCACATTTCTTAAATATCTTAAATTGTGGCAGTTGCAAAATGACAAAGAATTGTAGGCGGTCATTACAATTTTCATTATTAACATGTTTTGTTAACAACTTCCTTTTTTTTACTCTTTTTATGGAAGTTAAGCCTTGCTATATTGCATATAATCAGACACATGCTTATTTGCTAATTCGAAGGAAATATAGTAATTCCATGTTGATATATTTTTCGTCAAATTTTTTTTTCTGCGAGTACACCCTATCAAATCAGTGCGTATAATTGTGTCAAATTCTAAGGGTCGTTGAACCCTTATTTTTGTATTATATAAAAATCAGATAAACAGCGCAATATGGAAACAAGCCTATTTGCGGCCAACACAATGGCCGAAATGAACGAAAGCGACGAACCTCCACTAAAACTAAACTCCGCGGAGGCATGTGCCATCGACCAAAAGATGACTGTTAAACGAAAACGTGACCTGTTTTCGAACGGCAAAACCACCAACGATTTTCGAAAAAAACACTACCCTCAAGTCTCACATGCCGATTGGAACGACTGGCATTGGCAAATGGCCAACACCATCTCCTCCATTGAACAGTTAAATTCCAAATTTTCCACACGGGCTGGAGAAATCATTGTACAAAATAGCCTTCAGCTACCCTTAAGGATTACTCCTTACTATGCTTCGCTGATAAATTTTGCAGACCCTTTGGATCCTATTGGGTTGAGCATGATTCCCTCAGACAAGGAGTTAATTCGTCATTACGGAGAAAAATCTGATCCCTTGGCCGAAGAACACGACATGCCTGTCGAGGGTCTTGTACACCGTTATCCCGACAGGGTTTTGCTGCTTTCTACGGACAGTTGCGCGGCGTATTGCCGGTACTGCACCCGCTCGCACATTGTAGCCAAACATAACCACAATGCCGGAACCCAAATCTGGCACAAAGCCCTGCACTACATTGCACAGCATCCCGAAGTACGAGATGTGTTGGTATCTGGTGGGGATTTTCTGACATACGAAGATTATCAAATAGAATATCTTTTGTCCGAATTGCGCAACATTCCTCATGTTGAAATTATTCGAATCGGTACGAAAGTTCCCGTTGTGTTGCCACAACGTATAACGACATCGCTGGTTCGTATCCTTAAGCGATACCATCCGCTTTTAATGAGTATCCATTTTACTCACCCCAATGAGCTAACACCCGAAGTAAAACAGGCATGCGAACGCCTGTCCAATGCAGGCATTCCCTTAGGAAGCCAAACGGTTTTGCTTAGAAATATAAACGACAATGCTGAAACCATGAAAAAACTGTTTCAGAAATTGTTGACCTTCCGTGTTCGCCCTTACTACATGTATCAATGCGATCCCATTCCTGGTTCGGAGCATTTCAGAACCCCTGTCAGTAAAGGGATTGAGATAATTGAAAACCTTCGTGGTCATACATCGGGATACGCAGTTCCGCATTACGTGATAGACGCTCCCGGAGGAGGGGGAAAAATACCCCTTATTCCTGATTATTACAAGGGAAACGAAAACGGAGACGTCGTGTTGCGCAACTTTGAGAACAAGACGTATCGCTACCCCGATTGTGTTCAAGGATAATAAAATATTCATTTAATTGAATCCCCTGCTTTTCCTTCAAATTAAGAGAAAGGCAGGGGGCTACAATAATGTCAAAAAGATGATTATTGGACTTACATACGACCTAAAATCGACATACTTGCAAATGGGCTATAGCCCCGAGGAAGTAGCTGAATTTGATTCTGAAGAAACTGTCGCTGCTATTGAAACAACATTAAATGAACTGGGCTACACGACAGAGCGCATAGGAAATATTTTTGAACTGACCAAAGCTCTGGCTGCCGGTAAACGTTGGGATTTGGTGTTTAACATTGCCGAGGGATTGCGAGGTAAAGGCCGCGAGGCCCAAGTCCCGGCATTGCTTGAAGCATGGAACATTCCGTTTACGTTTTCAGATTCGTTTCTTATGGCATTAACCCTCGACAAGGCTGCAACCAAAAGCATTCTAAGCCGCCATGGTGTTCGGGTTGGACATTTTACCGAAATAAAAGACAGTCGTGATTTGAAGAACAACTCGTTCGAATTTCCCCTGTTTCTGAAACCCATTGCTGAGGGAACAGGAAAAGGCATCAGGGGAAAATCAACAGCGAACAGTCTGGTAGAACTGACCGAATTGGCCAATAATCTTTTAGCGGAGTTTAAACAACCTGTTTTAGCTGAAGAATTGTTACCCGGTCGGGAGTTCACCGTTGGAATCTGGGGTACTGACGAGAAAGCCGAGGTCATTGGGATAATTGAAATTGTATTCAACAATCCTCATGGCGATCGTATTTACAATTACGAAACCAAAGCTCATTATCAGGAACTTGTTACCTACAAACCCTGCCACGAGCCCATTGCTGCCGAAATCGCTTATCAGGCGTTAACTGCTTATAAATCACTTGGGTGTCGTGATGCCGGACGGGTCGATATCCGGCTCGACAAACACGACAAACCCGTTTTTATTGAAATCAATCCACTGGCTGGATTAAACCCCATTGACAGCGACCTGCCCATCCTGTCACGAATGCACGGCGTTGACTATAAAACCCTTATTAATAAGATTGTAACATCCGCAACAGCCCGGATAAAATAGATTGATCAAAGAAAATGAAAATAGCTATCCTTTACAACCAACTTTCCGAGAACGCTGCTGCCGATGAAGCGGATGTATTAGACCAGGTAGATTTGGTGCGCAATGCCTTGGTAGAATTGCAGCACGAAGTTCTTTCCATGGAAGTCTCGTTAAACTTAAAAGAATTGCATGATCAACTGCTTACTGCCAAGGTTGACGCTGTTTTTAACCTTGTTGAAAGCATTAATAACCAAGGTGAATTGATAGCCTTCGTTCCTGCATTGCTCGATGTAATGAAAATTCCTTACACAGGATCATCGTATGAATCCACGTTTGTGACATCAAACAAAACGGTGGCAAAAAAAATAATGCGCTATCATGAAATACCAACACCTTCTTCTATTTTGGAAAAAAGCCTGAATGAAATTAAGCCTGCCAGCCAATACATAATAAAACCTGTTTGGGAAGACGGCTCGCTCTACCTTGACGAGGCATCGGTGGTCGATGGCAAAACCCTGAGGGAAAAAGCGAAGGAACTGGATTTTTCCCGTTTTTTTGTCGAGGAGTACATTGATGGCCGCGAGTTTAATATCAGCATTTTGTGTTCCGAAAAAGGGCCGAAGGTGTTAAATCCAGCCGAGATTGTATTTACAAACTACGAACCAGGTAAACCCAAAATAGTGGGTTACACGGCCAAGTGGAACCCCGATAGCTTCGAGTATAAAAACACGGTCAGGGAGTTTCCTAATCTGAAACCCGATTTGCATAATCTTCTGAACAAAATTTGTACTGATTGCTGGGAGGCATTCAAACTTAAAGGCTACGCCCGCGTTGACATTCGTCTTGATGCCGCCGGAAATCCTTTTGTGCTTGAGGTAAACCCCAATCCTTGTATCAGCCCTGATAGTGGCTTTATTGCTGCGCTACATCAAACAGGAATTGAGGTTACCAGAGCCATTTCAAACATTGTAAACGATTTAAATTAGAGCCAACCGTTATGATCTCCCCAACTATTCAATACCGAGACAGCGTAACCGAAACTGATATTCAGGTTCTTGCTCAATTAACCCAATCGACCGGATTTTTCAATGCCGAAGAGGTAGAAATTGTAGAGGAGTTAGTAACCGAGACCTTAACTAAACCCGATAGTGGATATTTATGGCTGGTGGCCCAGCTCGACGGTGTCCCGGCCGGTTTTACCTGTTTTGGCAGAATTCCCGGTTCAGAACATTCGTGGGATTTGTACTGGATTGTAGTTGGCAAAGATTACCAACGAGATGGACTGGGGAAGAAGCTGATAGTAAAAACCGAGGAGTTTGTCAAACATCAGGGCGGAAAGCTACTGATTGCCGAAACCAGCGGTAAACCCCAGTATGAAAGTACCCGACAATTCTATTTACGTTGCGGCTACCAATGGGAAGCCACCATTCGCGATTTTTACGCTCCCGGTGACGACAAGGCGTTTTTTATTAAACAGTTGGGATAGTACAATGATTTGAATATCGTTTGGACAGGTTGTCACGATCATCCTGTTTCGTAAAAAGTGCAACAAAACTATGTACGTGATCCAATGCAATTTGCATTAGATATTCAACCCATAAACAATAAACAAGCAAAGTATTTTTAGAAAGTTTTGCTTGACAGGTTTTTCTACGGGATTAATTTCCTGCCAAGATTCTTTTTACCGTGTCAGCAACCATTTTACCATCCGCTTTCCCTGCGAGGGAGGCCGTTGCTTTTCCCATTACTTTTCCCATGTCTTTCATTCCTTGGGCGCCAACCTCAGCAATAATTGCCTTGATAGCTGCTTCGAGCTCTTCGGCACTCATTTGCTTTGGCAGAAACCCGCGCATTACCGTTGCCTCGAATTCTTCTTTCTCCGCCAACTCGGGACGGTTTTGCTGACGATAGATGGTGGCCGATTCATCGCGCTGTTTCACCATTTTTTGGATCATTTTTGTAAAGGTGTCTTCGGTAATTTCGCCTGTGGCTCCTTCTTTGGTCCTTTCAAGTATAATTCCCGATTTAATTGCCCGCAGGGCTTCAAGCCGTTCACGTTCTTTGGCTTTCATGGCCTCTTTTATCAGGTCGTTTATTTTTTCTTCAAATGTCATAATACTGTTTTTTCAAATTAGTAGTTGTAAAGTTTCACCACGTTGTTGGGTGTAAAGTTTAAGATTTCCCGACTTT
>JBBISE010000022.1:0-32893 GCA_037441445.1 Salinivirgaceae bacterium | reverse complement strand
CTTTAATCATGCGCTTGTGTGTCGAAAAATCGGTTGTCGGCATGGGCGTTTCATGCAAATTTTGATTTTGGTTAGTGATTCGTTGAGGCCCTGCAGAAATGTGGGGCTTCTCGATTTTTATACCTCCACCAACACTATCAGGTTTCGAGTCTAAAAGGTGTGCTACGGATATGCACTCGGAAATTTGCCGTTCGAAACCCGCCCAAATCCCTTTTGAAGTCCTTTTTTGCTTTCCAAGTCAAACGTCAATTGCCGGTTCGGGTTCCCCGAGGTAGGTGAAATTTTCAGGATTCTGCCGTTTCCCAATATGGGAATCCCGTAATCAAGACCTGTAAGATAATGGTGAACCGACGATTCCACCGAGTCGAGAACTAAAAACAGAGTAGAATCAAAGATGACTACAAAACGTCCCGTGGGATCGGAAATGGCACCGCCGTTGGTGTTTCGAAAATGACTGACTCCCTTGAAGGCATTAACCAGCACAATATCAATGGATGCCGCGCCCATGTGGTGCTCGCCTTTGTACTGGACTGAGAAATTGATTCTATTTGTGTGATTTCTCATGGGTTTTGTTTCGAACCTATTGTGATGTGCAATATAGCACATTCGTTCCCAAAATCAAAAAAAATAAATTGCTTTTCAACCGTAAATTCCTATATTTGCCGGATTTTTGGTAAAAAGCATCTATCCGATATGAGTAACAAGTATAAAGAGTACAAAGGCCTTAATCTGCCGACAGTTAACAAAGAAATCCTGGAGCAATGGGAGAACGAAAAAACGTTCGATCTAAGTTTGAAAACCCGCGAAGGTCAGCCTGCCTACATATTCTTCGAAGGACCTCCATCGGCAAACGGAATGCCCGGCATTCACCACGTTATGGCCCGTACCATTAAAGATATATTTTGCCGCTACAAAACCATGCAAGGCTTCCGTGTTGACCGCAAAGCCGGTTGGGATACACACGGTCTTCCCGTAGAACTAGGCGTTGAGAAGTCTCTGGGTATTACCAAAGAAGACATTGGAAAAACCATCTCCATTGAAGAGTACAACAATCATTGCCGCACCGATGTCATGCGCTACACCGATGCATGGGAAGATTTGACCAGCAAAATGGGCTATTGGGTTGATATGCACAATCCGTATATTACTTACGACAACCGTTTTATCGAGGCCCTGTGGCATTTGTTAAAAGAACTCTACAACAAAGGTTTATTATACAAGGGAAAAACCATTCAACCCTTTTCGCCTGCCGCAGGTACCGGACTTAGCACGCACGAGCTAAACCAACCCGGCTGTTATCGCGACGTTAAAGATACTACCGTTGTGGCTCAGTTTAGTGTTAAACGCGATGAAAAATCGGCCAAGCTTTTCGAAAAAACGAACACCGCTGTGTACATCCTTGCCTGGACAACCACACCCTGGACACTGCCATCGAACACCGCTTTGGCCGTTGGTGCTAACATTTCGTATGTTTTCGTTCAGTCATTCAATCCGTACACCGGACAGCCCATTTCGGTAATTTTGGCCAAAGACCGCATGGCTGCCTATTTTAACCCGGCAAATGCCGAAATGCCGCTCGATGATTACAAAGAAGGCGACAAAAAAGTACCGTTTAAGGTGCTGGCCGAATTTACAGGAAAAGAACTCGAAGGAATTAAATACGAACAACTTATACCTTGGATTACTCCCGAAGGCGATGCTTTCCGCGTTATTACCGGTGATTTTGTGACCACCGAAGATGGAACCGGAATTGTTCACATTGCCCCTACCTTTGGTGCCGATGACGACCGAGTTGCCAAACAGTCGGGCATTTCGCCCCTGATTTTGAGGAACAAAGCCAACGAGCCTGAGCCCATGGTCGATCGCCAGGGAAAATTTTATCGCATCGAGGATTTGGACGACCAGTTTGTAAAACAACATGTTAATCTGGATACATATCCCGAATTTGCTGGACGATACGTGAAAAATGAGTACGACCCAGCTTGGGACGGAAAATCGGACACCAACACCGACGTGGATATAAGCGTGATGCTGAAAAAAGAAAACAAGGCGTTCCGTATCGAAAAGCATGTGCACAATTATCCGCATTGCTGGCGGACGGACAAGCCCATTTTATACTATCCGCTTGATTCGTGGTTCATTAAAACCACCGCTGTCAAGGAGCGCATGATTGAGCTGAATAAAACCATCAACTGGAAACCCCAATCGACCGGCGAAGGTCGTTTTGGAAAATGGTTGGAAAACCTGGTTGACTGGAATCTTTCGCGTTCTCGTTACTGGGGAACTCCACTGCCAATTTGGGTTACTGCCGACAAGTCGCAGATGAAATGTATAGGCTCGGTGGCAGAATTGTACAGCGAAATAGAGAAATCGGTGGCTGCCGGAATCATGAAGGAAAATCCCTACAAAGGGTTCAACGTGGGTGAATATTCGAAAGAAAACTACGAAAAGATTGATTTACACCGCCCTTACGTTGATAACATTGTTTTGATCAGCGACAATGGGCAGCCTATGCAACGCGAAACCGATCTGGTAGATGTGTGGTTCGACTCCGGCGCCATGCCTTATGCGCAATGGCACTATCCGTTTGAAAACAAAGAAGATTTTGACACACTTTTCCCCGCCGATTTCATTGCCGAAGGTGTTGACCAAACCCGCGGATGGTTTTTCACGCTGCATGCAGTGGCAACCATGATTAGCGACAATGTGTCCTATAAAAACATCATCAGCAACGGTTTGGTTCTCGACAAAAATGGGAACAAAATGTCGAAACGCCTCGGAAATGCTGTCGATCCGTTCGATGTTATGGAAAAATACGGTGCTGACCCACTGCGTTGGTACATGATGACCAACTCGCAACCCTGGGACAACCTGAAGTTTGATATCGAAGGAGTGGCCGAAGTAAGCCGCAAATTCTTTGGTACCTTATATAACACTTACTCGTTTTTTGCTTTGTATGCTAACGTTGACGGATTCACCAACAAGGAGAAACAAATTCCGGTAGCACAACGCCCGGAAATTGACCGTTGGATTCTAAGCGAGCTCAACACCCTGATTAAAGATGTAAATGAGATGTACGACAGCTACGAGCCAACCCGTGTCGGTCGTATGATAGCCAATTTTGTCGATGAACACCTGAGTAACTGGTACGTACGCCTGAACCGTAAACGCTTCTGGGGCGGTGAGTATAGTGTCGATAAAGTCGCTGCCTATCAAACACTCTACTCTTGTCTTAAAACCATTGCCCAACTGGCAGCACCCATTGCTCCTTTCTTTATGGACCGGCTTTACCGAGATCTGACACAAGTCACGGGCGAGGATACACAAAGCGTTCACCTGTCGTACTTTCCTAAAGCCGATCTGAGCATTGTTGATTCTGGTTTGGAACGCAAAATGAAGTTGGCACAGCGCATTTCGTCCATGATTCTTGGATTACGCCGTAAAGTAAATATTCGGGTTCGTCAACCGTTGCAAAAAATTATGGTACCGGTGTTGGACGAACGCATGAAAACTGATATCGAAGAGGTTGCACAAATCATTCTAACAGAGGTCAACATTAAGGAAATTGAATACATTTCGGGTTCCAACAATATATTGGTAAAGAAAATAAAACCCAACTTTAAAACACTGGGTCCTCGTTTTGGCAAGCAGATGAAAGAAGTGGCAGCCGCCATTACGGCTATGTCACAGGAGCAAATTAACCGAATTGAGGCTGCGGGAAATATTCAGATTTCAGATAGTTCGAACCAATTTACAATCGAGCTAAGCGATGTTGAAATTACATCAGAAGATATACCGGGCTGGTTGGTCTCGACCGAAGGACAATTGACAGTAGCCCTTGATATCCAGATTACAGAAGAACTCCGTTACGAGGGAATTGCCCGCGAGCTCATCAACCGCATTCAAAATATGCGAAAAGATAACGGTTTAGATGTGACAGATAAAATAAAGTTGTATATTCGCCGCCATGATTTAATTGACAAGGCTGTGTGCAAACACAACGATTACATAGCAACCCAGGTGTTGGCAAATGAAATAGTATTGTTTGATAATCAGGAGATTGAGAGTGCAAAGGATATCGAAATTGAAGATGACCTGATTACCAAAATTTTAATTGAAAAAGTAAACTAAACAATAGAAAGGAGAAAAGTCATGACCGAAAAAACAAGGTACTCCGACGAAGAATTGGCCGAATTCAAAAAGGTAATCGTAGAAAAACTACAGCAAGCTCAGAAGGACTACGAGGTTCTCCGCGATTCATTGGCTCACAACGATGGAAATGATATTCAGGATACATCGCCCACGTTTAAAGTTTTGGAAGAGGGAGCCACGGTGCTTTCAAAGGAAGAAACCGGAAAATTGGCTCAACGCCAGTTGCAATTTATTCAGCATTTGAAAGCTGCATTGGTTCGGGTTGAAAACAAAACTTATGGAATATGCAGGGATACAGGAAAGCTAATCCCAAAGGAACGTCTGATGGCCGTACCCCATGCAACTTTAAGTATCGAGGCTAAAAACGCACAAAAAAGTAAATAGTCAAAGGCTAAAACGTTCCAAAATGCTCTTTGTTGCAGCAAATTTGTTTTGGGAAGGTTTGGTGTGTAACAAAACAAGCAGAAAAGCCATCAACAAAATATCAGGAAATGAAGAATTTGTTTAAGAATCCGGTTAACCTTGCCATTGGCGTTGTAGCTTTGGTTTTAATTATTGATCAGGTAACAAAACTGATTATTAAAACCCACATGGTTATTGGCGAAGAGTTTTCGGTTTTTGGAAACTGGTTTCTGATCCATTTTACTGAGAACAAAGGAATGGCTTTTGGGATAGCCTTTGGGGGTGAGTATGGCAAATATGCGCTAACTTTTATCAGAATAGCTGCAGTCGTTGGAATAGCCTGGTATATCAACCGACTTATAAAGAGGCATAATGCTCCCAAAGGTGTGGTTATAGGCATTTCATTGGTGTTGGCCGGTGCACTTGGGAATATCATTGACAGCGTCTTTTATGGTGTTATTTTTGGCCATAGTTATGGACAAATTGCAGAATTTTTACCTGCAGCCGGAGGATATGCCCCTTGGTTTCAAGGTCATGTTGTTGACATGCTCTACTTTCCAATCGTTGATACTCATTTTCCATCTTGGTTTCCTATTTGGGGAAATGACCATTTCCTTTTTTTCAGACCGGTGTTTAACATTGCCGACAGTGCCATTACGTGCGGAGTCATATACCTGATACTTTTTCAGGGTAAGTTTTTCAAAGGCCTGGAGAAAAAAGCAGAAAAAAACTAAATAGCGTGAATTGCTGGTTTTACCTTGAATCGATTACGATTTGAAAATAAAAAAGATTGTAACCCATTAATTGTGAAATTTTAAATATATTTGCGCTTCAATTTTTGAAACTATAATATGTCAGATAATTTAAACATTATTTACAATGCAGAATAAAGGAGCAGTAAAATTTGTGGCGATAGCATTGGCACTGGTATGTGTATATCAGTTGTCTTTTACATTTATTGCAGCCAATGTCCGGAACCAAGCTAAGGAGTACGCAACCGGAGCCGATAACGTTTTTGATAAAACCAAAGAAAATGTTTATCTGGACTCGATTGCCTCTGAAACGGTGTACAACTTCATAGGTATCCGAGAATTTAATTTCAACGAAGTGCAGGACAGGGAAATAAACCTTGGTCTTGACCTCAAAGGCGGGATGAACGTTATTCTACAGGTTGCTGTAGAAGATGTTATTATTGCCTTGTCCGACAACTCGCAGGACAGTTCTTTCAGGGCCGCTATTAAGCGTGCAAAGCAAATGCAGAAAAGTACACAGGAAAATTTTGTAAACCTGTTTGGCCGTGCTTTTGCCGAAGTTGCGCCCAATGGTCAATTAGCTGCCATTTTTGGGACAAAGAACCTGAAAGAAAAAATAAGCTTCAATAGCTCAAACGAGGAGGTTTTGGAAGTTCTCAGGCTCGAAACCCGTTCAGCCATTGACAATTCGTTCAACATTCTGCGTAACCGTATTGACCGCTTTGGCGTAGCTCAACCCAATATCCAGCCCTTGGAAATTGATGGCCAGATTTTGGTTGAACTTCCCGGTATTAAGGATCCTGAGCGCGTTAAAAAACTTTTACAGGGAACGGCAAATCTTGAGTTTTGGGAAACCTATTCTAACCAGGAGGTTTATCAATATTTGTTTCAAGCCAACCAAAAAGTGCGCGAGCAGAAACTTGCTAAGGCAGCGTTGAAAGCAGAAGATAAGTCAGGTGAAGAGCCACAAGCGCCAAAAACAGAAATTGACACAGCAAAAGAGAAATCTCTCTTGGAAACCGTTGATACAACACAAACCAAAACGGAAGAAGAGTTTGATGCCGAAAAATGGAAAAAGGAAAACCCCCTGTTTGCCATTTTGAATCCCCGTGTAATGCAAGACGGAACAATCGGTCAGGGAGCCGCAGTTGGTTACGCTCACAGGAAAGACACCGCAGAGGTAAACCGTATCTTTAATTCAGAAGAAATTAAGGCTCTTTTCCCTCGTTCCATGCGCGTTAAATTCCTTTGGGGTATTAAACCAATTGATGCCGAGAAGAATTTCTTCGAACTTATAGCTATAAAAATAAGCAACCGTGAAGGACTCCCTGCACTATCAGGCGAAGCCATTACCGATGCACGCGAAGAATTCGGCGACAACAAAGCTACCGCTGAAGTAACCATGGCTATGAGCACCGAAGGTGCAAAAAAATGGGCACGTTTAACAAAAAACAATGTTGGACAACAAATTGCCATCGTCCTTGATGACTATGTATATAGTTATCCTGTAGTACAAACGGAAATTAAAGGGGGGCGTTCGTCTATCACTGGGAACTTTACTGTTGCCGAGGCAAAAGACTTGGCTAACGTTTTGAAATCAGGCAAGTTGCCAGCTCCTGCCAGAATTATTCAAGAGGAAATTGTTGGGCCATCATTGGGACACGAGTCAATCAATAAAGGACTTTGGTCGTTTGTAATTGCTTTCATGTTGGTTCTCTTATACATGATATTGTATTACCGCCACGCTGGTTGGATAGCAAACCTTGCCCTTTTGGCTAACGTTTTCTTCATAATGGGAGTTCTTGCTTCCCTTGGCGCTGTTCTGACACTGCCTGGTATTGCCGGTATCGTGCTCACTTTAGGGATGGCCGTGGATACCAACGTACTTATTTTTGAGCGTATAAAAGAAGAAATACGATCTGGTAAAGGGGTAAAAATGGCTGTTGCCGATGGCTACAGAAATGCCTATTCCGCTATTATTGACTCCAATATTACTTCGTTGTTAACAGCCATAATCCTTGGGTATTTTGGGAAAGGCCCAATTTATGGTTTTGCCATTACTTTGGGTATTGGTATTTTAACGTCATTATTCAGTGGTATTTTCATTACTCGTTTGGTTTTCGAATACTTACTTGATAAAAACAAAGACGTTAAACTGTCAACGAAATTAACCGCAAATGCATTTTCTAAGCTTTCATTTAATTTTATTGGTGTCCGTAAGATTGCCTACATTGTCTCGGGTACAATGATAGTTATTAGTCTCGCCTCGCTCTTCACTAAAGGTTTTAATCTTGGTGTTGATTTTACAGGGGGACACACATACATTGTTCGCTTTGACAAGAACGTTTCCATTCAGGATGTTCGAGATGCGTTGTCAGTAGAATACGGAACTGCACCGGATGTGAAAACTTTTGGAGGGCGAAATCAGGTTAAAATTACGACAAAATATTTGATTGATGCCGAGCAATTGACTGAGGGACAAATCAAAGAGTACCGTGAAATTTCAGGAAACAACGATTCGGAATACACAGTCGAGCCCGATGATGTTATTGAAGCTAAACTATTTAAAGGTCTTTCAAAATTCTATGCTAACCTTGATTTTAATAGTTTTGTAAGTGACGATGATAAAGCTATGGGCCGGATGAGCTCAATGAAAGTGGGCCCCACCGTTGCCGATGATATCAAGACTTCAGCTTATTACGCCATTATTTTCGCACTGATTGTCATTTTCGTTTACATCTTGATTCGGTTCGCAAACTGGCAATTTGGTCTGGGTGCTCTAGTGGCGTTAGGACATGATGTGCTCTTTATCCTTGGCTTTTACTCATTGTTCTATTCCATTATGCCATTCTCCATGGAAATTGATCAAGCCTTTATTGCTTCAATTTTGACGGTAGTTGGATACTCCATTAACGATACTGTGATTGTATTTGACCGTATTCGTGAGTATTTTGGTTTGTATAAGAGCCGCGACAAAGGTGTTGTAATTAACCAGGCGCTAAACAGTACTATTAGCCGTACCATAAATACATCGTTAACAACAATTTTAGTATTGTTTGCTATCTTCGTCTTTGGTGGTGAGGTGGTTCGTGGATTCGTGTTTGCTATGATGATTGGTATTATGGTAGGTACATATTCCTCGTTATTTGTTGCCACTCCTGTTGCTTACGATTTAATGAAGAGAAAATCTCCAAAATCTGATGATGCAAAATCATAGCCTTCAATGGTTAGAATAGTGCCAAGCTACCCTTATCGACAACCTCGATAAGGGTAGTTTTGCTTAAATCCATTTTTGTTAACATATCAATATTGTTCAGGAATGATAAAAGTAGAAAACATTGTAAAGAAATACGATACCCTTACTGTGCTAAAAGGGATTGATTTACAAATTGAGCAAGGAGAGGTCGTTGCCATTGTTGGTCCCAGCGGAGCCGGTAAAACCACGTTATTACAAATAATAGGTACACTTGATAAACCAAACCAGGGCGAGGTTTTCATTCATGGAACCAGAATTAGTTCATTGAATGACCAGAAACTATCTGAATTCCGGAACAAAAACATTGGATTTATTTTCCAATTTCACCAATTGTTGCCCGAGTTTACCGCAATTGAAAATGTTTGCATACCTGCCATGATAGGAGGGAAAAGCCTTAGGCAATCAAAACTTCGCGCAGTTGAACTTCTGGTACAAATGGGATTGCAGGAACGATTAGACCATAAACCATCAGAACTTTCCGGTGGTGAGCAGCAAAGGGTTGCCGTAGCCAGGGCACTGATGAACAATCCTTCCGTAATCCTCGCCGATGAACCCAGCGGAAACCTCGATTCCGCAAATCGTACCGAGCTGCACCAACTTTTTTTTAAATTGCGGGATATCTATGGCCAGACATTTGTCATTGTAACTCATGACACCGAATTGGCAACCATGGCCGACAGGCGAATTGAAATGAGGGATGGACTGTTAAAATAAGAGATTTTATTTATGGCATTGATTAAAGAAGTTCGCGGGTTCACCCCTGAAATCGGGGAGGATTGTTTTATTGCCGAAACAGCAGTAATTATTGGCGATGTGATTATGGGAAACGAATGCAGTGTGTGGTACAACGCCGTTTTACGCGGTGATGTTAATTCAATTCGGATTGGCAACCGGGTTAATATTCAGGATGGAGCGGTTCTCCACACATTGTATCAGAAATCACAAATCCATATCGGCAACAATGTTACTGTAAGTCACAATGTTACACTACATGGATGCATTATTGAAGACAATTCCTTAATTGGAATTGGAGCCATTGTTCTAGACGATGCACGTGTTGGTTCAAATTCCATAATAGCAGCCGGCTCATTAGTGCTGTCAGGGCAAATTATTGAACCCAATTCAGTGTACGGAGGTGTTCCGGCAAAGAAAATAAAGGAAATAGATCCCGATCAATCCAAAAATATGATCGATCGCATTGCCAACAACTATGTTATGTACGCTGGCTGGTACAAAAACCGGGGGGAATAAATTTCCCGCTCAGTTTAAAAATTGTATTAACAGAATAAAAATGTTGTGGGAAAATTGTACTTTTACGCCGCTTTTGCAAACGTTTACAATAAAGAATTAGCAATCTTAAAATCCCCAAAAAAGTATGAAGAAAATATTAGTTGTCGGAGCCGGTGGGCAAATTGGCTCAGAACTGGTACCCTACACGCGGAACATTTACGGCGCTCAGAATGTAGTGGCCGCTGACCTTGACGACTCAAAATGCAAAGAACTGGCTGAAACAGGGCCGTTCGAGAAGTTGGATGCCCTTGACGGCCAGCGATTCCACGAGATTGTAAAAAAATACAAAATTGACACAATTTATAATCTGGTGGCGCTTCTTTCTGCTACGGGTGAAAAAAATCCTGCCTTGGCATGGAAAATTAACATGGGTGCTTTGGAAAACAGCCTTGAGATTGCGCGACAGGAATATTGTGCCGTTTTTACACCAAGTTCCATTGGCGCATTTGGTCCAAACACCCCTGCTGACAATACACCACAGGATACTATAATGCATCCGACAACCATTTATGGTGTTTGCAAAGTGGCAGGCGAACTCTGGAGTAACTATTATTATACTCGTTTCGGAGTTGACACCCGTTCGGTGCGCTTTCCCGGAATTATTTCGAATGTTACCCTCCCTGGTGGTGGCACTACCGACTATGCCGTTGAAATATTCTATGAAGCAATAAAGAGCAAACGCTATACATGTAATCTGGGTAAAGGAACGTTCCTTGACATGATGTATATGCCCGATGCCTTAATAGCATGTGTTGAACTTATGGAAGCGAACCCTGAAAAATTGATTCATCGTAATTCTTTCAATGTTACCGCCATGAGCTTTGACCCTGAAATAATTGCTGCCGAAATCAAAAAGCATATCCCCGAGTTTTCCATGGACTACAATGTTGACCCCGTGAAGCAAAAAATTGCCAACAGTTGGCCCAACAGCCTCGACGACAGTTGTGCCCGCGCCGAATGGGGCTGGAATCCAACCTATAATCTGGCTGCATTGACCCTTGACATGCTCGAGAAAATTCAGGAGAAAAAAGATAAAGGATTAATTTAACACTGTCTTTGCTAAATAACAATCCGGCATCCGTTTCAGGGAGCCGGATTTTTTCTTTTGAAGCCGTTTCTGCCAAAATGTCGCAATGGATATAATTTTTCGAATGGCAAACGGTTTGTTTACAGTAATCCGAACATGTGAAACCCTTAAACCTTAAGAATATGGCACCTATTTGGATTATTCTCTTGATAACAATGGCCGTAAGTTGGCTAATTGGCGCGCAGCTAAAATCAAAATTTGCTGCTTTTTCGAAAATACCCACCAGTTACGGGCAAAGCGGAAAAGAAGTGGCGGAGTTAATGCTAAGGCAAAACGGAGTCCACGATGTAAAGGTAATATCTGTTCCCGGCCACCTTTCTGATCACTACAACCCCATGAACAAAACCGTTAATCTTAGCCCCGATGTGTATAATGGCCGCCACGTGGCAGCCGCTGCGGTGGCTGCGCACGAATGCGGACATGCCATACAGCACGCAAAAGCCTATTCTTTTTTGCAAATGCGATCGGCACTGGTTCCTGTGGTGAGTTTTGCCTCCAATTGGGTACAATGGGTATTGCTGGCAGGCGTGTTACTGATTGAGGCCATGCCCCATATCCTTCTAATTGGAATCGTGTTGTTTGCTCTTACAACGCTGTTTTCGTTTATTACATTACCTGTTGAAATTGACGCTAGTCGCAGGGCTTTGGTTTGGTTAAATTCTGCCGGAATAACCACCAGCCAAACACATTCAAAAGCCTCGGAGGCTTTACGCTGGGCAGCATACACCTATGTTGTCGCTGCTCTTGCTTCTCTGGCGACACTCCTTTACTACGTTTCCATTTTCATGGGAAGACGCGACTAGAATAATTGGGAAGACATAATCCGGGGAGCAATTTCCGGATTTTTTTATCCATGCTACATTAACTAATAATTTAGTTGTATATTTGCCTGCCTGTTTTATCCAATTTTACAACGAAAATATGAGTTTGAAAACCGCAGTCTGGGTGCAACTATTTTACCTCATTGCCCAATTTTCAGCCGTATAAGTATCGGCACAAAACGATTCCATAGCTATCTGTTTGCAAAATTACGACTACGAGAGCGTACTTGAAATAATTGATAATGAGCCGGATAAGGAGACTAATTTGACCCTTGTCAACTATAAAGCAACCGCATTGCGTGGTTTAAGTAAACACCAGCAGGCAATCCCATATCTTGAAAAACTGCTTAGTGATGATTCAACCAATATCCGTTACCTTGTTGAATTGGCTTTAAGCCATCAGGTTACCGGAAATAATACTAAAGCCAGAACCTGTTTCAGTAAGGCGCTTGAGCTTAATACCCGAAACAATTATCTTGTCCAACAAACAGCTACGGCATTTTTTCAGGAGAATAATTTTCGAAAGGCGTTGAAGTTGGATTTTCAGGCATACCTAACCGATTCAACAACCTTTCTTCAACGCCAGATAGCCCGGTCATACGATAATATGGGGGTTCAGGATTCAGCTATGTTTTACTATGCAAAGGCGATCATGGGCAATCCGACTGATTTTACTTCAACCTATCGGCTGGCAACGCTTCTAATGCAAATTGGGGCTATTGATGATAGCCTGGCACTTGGAGAGAATTACATGACATTCGACTCAACCAATATAAGAATGTTACGACTTACAGGGCAGCTATATTTTACTCTTGAAAATTACGAGCAATCCATTGAACGTTTTAGTCGATGATTGGAATTAAGGGATACCTCATTGGTCACTGCAAAATATTTGGGATACAACTATTACAAAATGGAAAAATATGCCGAGGCTGCCAGATACTTTGAGCCCGCTTTAACCCTGGATTCCCTGAACTCGGAACTCTGTTTTCTGTTGGGGATATCTTTGTCACGTTCCTACTACCCTGAGAAAGGGATAGCTTTTTTACAGAAAACCATTGATCTGATTACTCCCCGTCCTGAGTTTTTGTCCACCATTTATCAGAATATTGGAAGAACTTATGCAGCCAATAATCGACCCGATAAGGCCATTGACGCTTATTTATATGCCATTCGAAATTCGCCATCCGATACTTTGGTTTATTTCAAGCTGGCCCGGCAGTACGATCGCATGCAGCAAACTGAGAAGGTTTTGCATTTTTATCAGGATTTTTTAAAGTACAGGGGGGAGAAGCCCGGGAATGCCGAACCAAATGCAGAGGAAGAAGGACTTAAGGTTTCCAACCCCGATTTTGCTGCAAGCAAAATCTCCGAACTGAAAGAACAACTCTTCTGGAATGAAAAAGACAATAAAAAACAATAAACCACTATTTCTTACAACCCGTTTTCAATAAACAACTGGATAAAATCCTGATCGCTTTCTCCAAAGTGGCTGACAATCCATTGTTTCATAAACAGCATCAAATCTTCAACTTCCACAGGATTTCCAGCTTGATAATCTTTACGGAATTTGTTAAGTTTGTCCATAAACAACTTGTGTTCCTGCGTATGGTAGGTCGCATTTTCGTATCCAAACTGTTTAAAGTACCGCTCTTCGGTTGTAAAATGGTACGAAATGTAATCGGACATATTCTTAATCAGTTCTTTAATTTCCTTTTTCGATTTTTCGCCGATAAAGGCTTCATAAAGTTGATTTATTAAACCAATAATTCTTTCGTGCTGTTCATCTATTTCGTTGAGGCTGGTCAACAGATCGGGCGAATTTTCTATTAACGGGTGTCCATCGGCCACCAATGGTTTCAGCTTCCCTTTCGGCTTCCCATCGGGTTCGGTTTTATTGGGTTCGCCTTTGGATTTAGGTTCCGGCGAGTTTTCACTCTGGGGGGTTGACATTTTCAGCGCTTCTAACTCGCGTTGCAGTGCACCAATTTGTGCTTCCTGGTTTTGCGTCAGACTCAACAATTCCTGAATTTCTCTCTTTGCCGAGTCTATTTCTGTGTTTTTCTTTTTCAGATCTGTAACATCGAATCCTATTTTCAGGACTTTATAGGGACGATCGTCATCGTCAAGAATGGGGGTGTAGGTTTCAGATAAGAAGATATCGCGACCGTTGTACATTAAATGGGTTATTTCTTTACGTGGGATTCCATTACGTAAGTCGTTCCAGAATTGCTCATATTCTTCTGGAGCCAGTTTGCGGAAATCGGAACCATCTTTGTGATACGTGCCCACTATTTGTTCTTTGCTGAGTCCAAAGAGTTGAGCGACAGCGTCGTTAACAGACGTGATTCTTCCGTTCATATCATATTCAATAGTGTAGGTTGAGGCACTAAGGGCCTTAATCAAACCACGCATTTCAAATTCTTTTCTGGCAGATTCTTCTTGGGTTGCCTGTAATTCCTCCAGGTTTTGGCGCATTTCTTCTTCCTGTGCAGCCAATTCTTCGCGTTGTTGCTGCGATTGTTGCAGCAACTTCTGGGTTTTCTCGTTTATCCTTACGCTAGAAATGGTTGAGGCCACACTTTGACCAATTTTTTCCATGAATTCTATCTGATACTTTTCCAGCGTATGGAATGAAGCAATCTCAATTACCCCATATACTTGATCGTTAAGCAGCACCGGAACCAGCACTAAACACCTCGGGTTGGCAGTGCCCATTCCTGAAGTGATTTCTATATACGAATCCGGGATATCGATCATGAATACAGTCATACGTTCATGTGCGCATCGTCCAACCAAATCTTCACCTATTTTAACCCTTTTCTTCATGTACTTCTCGCGATTATAGGCAATGGCGCTGGTCATTTCAAGAAAAATTTCTCCCTGCGTATCATCGTTCATAACAAACAGGGCTCCTTGATTGGCGTTGAGGTAATTAACCAGGTTTGACATCAAGTGAAAGGAAAGTTTTTTTAGATCGTTGTTGTTGTTTCTTAAGATTTCGCCAAACTTCGCCAGCCCCTCTGTTGCCCAACGTTGTTTTTCATCTTCAATTTTGCGTTTTTCCTCTTCCTGTTCGGCGTGTTGCAAACTTTTGCGCATATCAAGGAGCGCGTTGCCCAAAACGTCCTCATTGCTTAGCAAATGAAATTCCTGTTCGAGGTTACCATTTCCGATTTCGCGCGCAAAATGGGCTGTTCTGTTCAGTCCCTCAATAAGTTTATTTAAGGATTCGGACATTTGCCCTATCTCGTCAGTTCTTTCTAACTCAAGTTTCTCAACGGAATCAATATCCCCAAGCGCCATTTTCTTTAACATGAGCGTTGTGTGCTGCATGGGTTTGCTAATATTTTTTGAGATTCGATATATTACCAAAGACAATACGATTAAACCAAAAAGAGCGACTATCAGGCTAACAAAAAAACTATGATTGGCTTCCTGCATAATAACGCTTGTTGGAATAGCTATTCCAATAGACCAAGGGGTTTTAGTACGGCCAATCTTAACGCGGTTGAATACTACAAAAACCTCACTGCCAGATATTGGATCATTTATAGTCAACTCGAATTGGTCCCCCCGCTTTATTTTTTCGGTCAGGTTATATTCGCTTTCCAAGGCAGGAACGAATTCTGCCATGGTTTTTCCTACCGTTTCTTTTTGGGGATGACTGACAAACACCGCCTGATTTGAACACAAAAAAGCATAACTCCCTGCAAAAGGCTTTATTTTGCCAACAATTTCCTGCAATTTTTCCATTGTAATGTCAATAGCCACAATGCCAACATAATTTCCTTGATGACGAATGGGAACTGACATGGAGGTCATAAATTTCTTGTCTTCTAATTCTTCAGTAAATACATCCCAGTATGGCTCCCAAATCGATTCTACTTGTTCTCGTTTAATTTTTGCATACAGCGGCGGGTCTCCGTCCATGCTGCGGAAACTGGTGTGATATTTTATTGCTCCATTCTCTCTGTGATAGGTAATAACAAAACGTCCATGGTCTTTTGTGTAGTTTGGGTCAATGGCTTTTAACTCCCAACTGTCCCATAGCTTGTAAAACTGTGGATTGTCTTCGTAAACTTTATGATACATCTGGATAAACAGTTCTTTCCACTTTTCGTCTGGTAAAAGATGGTAAGTTCCGAACGTTTGTGCTAAAGTCCTTACAATATCCATATTACGGTTTAATTCCTTCTCGACATCCAAAGCCGACGACTCGCAAATGTTTTTGGCCAAAGCAACCGATTCACGGTAGGCCGTCTGACGCGAACTATAACTAATATATCCAATGGACAGGATGAAAATAAGCAACGTCGTGCCCAAAACAAAGAGCAGCATTTTTCCGTTGATATTCAGGTTCTTAAAAAACTGTAAAGCCATATCTTTCTCCTTGGGTTTCGAAAAACGGAAACATTTACCGTAATAGAATTTGGACGCTTAACAGGCCTAAAATCTATTATGACCTTCAAATATCGTTAAAAATCATTAAAATTCAATATTTGTCACAAACTTTTTCTGCGTTTTCAATTCCTCAACAATTTATTCTACCAATTTGGTAATATCCAAGGAACATGCGTTTTGAAAGGAAAAATTTATATATATATATGACAGATAAATATATAGACTCATTAGTTTTAGAGCATAGTTGTCATTCCCTGATGTAAAAGCCGACAAAATAGGCTATCCAAGGTTGCAAAAAACCGTTTTAACCACAAACATCATTAAATTTGCATACAATTGATTAAACTCATAACTACAAAATTGTATTATGCATATTGAATCGTTGAAAACAGTCTTGATGAGGGATATTGCTGATTTACAAGACATCTCCGCAATAATTGAACCTGGTTACGCATTGAGCAAAATTGAAGTCCAGATTTTACAATCCCGGGTACGTAACTTAGCATCAGAAATTAACGAACTTATAGAAAAAATTTCAGCCGGGTCAATTCCTGTCAATGAAACTCCAGCCGAAGAAAAATTGGTTCAAATTACACAAACAACCACTCCAAAACCCAAAGCTGTTGAGGAAAAGCGGGTTGTAGATGTTTCGGCGCAACGATCCGATATTGTGGTGCAACCAATTTCAAAGGCAGCAAAATCCTCAGTGAACCCGGATCCATTATCGACAAATCAACAAGAATTGCAGGATAAGGCCGTTGCTGCAAAAATGCAGGCGCCAAAGGCCGATGAAGTGCCACATGTTGTGAATACGGAAAAGGCTGTGCAGCATGTTTATGAAGAAAAGGCCGTGCCTAAGCCCGAGACACCTGCCAACGAGGCCCCCTCCAGAAAAGAAGCACCAAAGGTTATAACAGAGCACCGAAGTGCCAAAAAACCTGAAGTCGGAAGCAAGTCAGTTATGGACTCCGAACAGGTTTTGGGACGGAAAACCCTTGCTGATCAGTTTTCAGAATCAGCCGTTTCTGTAAACGAGAGGGTAGGACAGGCAGGGCAGACAATTGACAGGGCATCTATGCTTGGCCGCAAGCCTGTGGCCGATATCCATAAAGCCATAAAATTAAATGATAGGATTGGTTTTATTCGCGAATTGTTTGGTGGTGATTCACACAAATATACCCAGGCCATTGATGCATTGAACAACTTTTCAGATTTCGACCAGGCACTGGAATTTATTAACCAGAATTTTACATGGGATCAGGCTTCAGATCAATTTAGAACACTGATAGATATTGTTTACAGAAGATATATGAATTAAGTATGTTGTATATTGTACCTACACCGGTTGGTAATTTGGAAGACATTACCCTCAGGGCAATAAGGATATTGAAAGAGGCCGATGCCGTTGTGGCCGAGGATACCCGTACAAGCGGTCTTCTGCTCAAACACCTGTCAATATCAAAGCCAATGATAGCGTTTCACAAATTCAATGAACACAAAACTGTCGAAAGGCTGGTCGATCGTATGCTTAAAGGAGAGACACTGGCCTTGGTATCCGATGCAGGAACACCAGGCATCAGTGATCCTGGTTTTTTACTGGTCAGGGCTGCCGCTGAAAATGGTATTTCGGTTGTTACCCTTCCCGGCCCGACAGCCCTGATTCCTGCTGTTGTAAATAGTGGACTTCCCTGCGACAAGTTTGTTTTCGAAGGGTTTTTACCCCAGAAAAAGGGCCGTAACAAACTAATGGAAAAGCTGAAAACCGAGGAGCGTACCATGATTTTCTACGAATCTCCGAACCGCTTGGTCAAAAGTCTGGAGATGTTCCGTGAAACATTTGGTGAAGAACGGAGAGCTGTTGTCTGTCGCGAGATAAGTAAGTTGCACGAGGAAACTCACCGCGGAAAACTGGCAGATTTAATTGCCTATTTTTCCGAAATCACACCCCGAGGCGAAATAGTTATTGTTGTTGATGGCTGCGAATAGGTATTTTTCCCGTTGTGCTCTACTGCTGGTAATGTTGATTTGTACATTCCAGTCTTCGGCGCAATGGCCGCAACCCATTAATTTTCACGAACGGGAAGGGCTTTTGTGTGGAGAAATTTTCCAATTGGCATGCGATGACAACAACTATATTTGGATAGCATCCGAATATGGCCTTTACCGATACGATGGATATAGATTTAAAGCCTTCACCAGCGCAGATGGATTGCCCCACGAAAAAATTATTGATGTAATGTCAAATGAAGGTAAAGTGCTCGTTGTGAGTGGCGTGGGTGGTATTTTTCTTCTCAATGGACATGTTTTTGAAGAACACCCTTTAAGCCCACTTTTACAGAAAGCATCTGGCGGTAGAACGCCCTTCCCAAAAACCCTCAACGTTGGTGAAGACGAGTTATCAATGTGTTTTGCCGAAATTGGCACAGTAAAGGTAACCCAATCCGGTCAGTTGAACCTTGGTAGTAATGAGGATTATTTGTCAGATATTCAATGCTTTGTTAATTCTGTTGGACACAATGATCCTGTACTTTTAAAAGTGCAGGAATACATAAATCAATACGCAGCTGAAATAGACCGGAATGAACAGTTTAAGAAGGGAAAAATAACTTACTGCAAAGGTGTTCAATACCATTTTCTGAATTATGGTAACCTAAGTTTTAGTCTTTCAAACGGGGTTGTCTCTCATCAGTTTTTACCTACTAAGATTCTTTCCCTTGGGTACGTAGATTCTATCCTGTTTTATTCCTATAGCAAGGGAGGGGTTACTTTTCACCTTCCAGGAGGAAAACTGGATTTATTCTCCTATCTTACAGTCAATCATGTTGTGGCTGACAAGGAGGGTGGTGTTTGGATTGCCACTGAAAGCAACGGGTTGTATTATCTCAAGAATTTGTGGATTAAGAACTTCAATATTTCTACGGACATTTATTATATGGATGTTTCTGACATGGCATTCTCACCGGAAGAAGATTTGTTAATTGCTCACCGAAATTATTCCATTGATAAAGTGTCAATGTCTGGCGATTTCCTGAAGTCATACACAACGCATCACCGCGATGGGCTTTCCGGGCTGACGTTTGCTAAAGAGTATCCAGTCATAGCTGGCATTTCCAATAAACAGCTAATCACTGTTTCGGTGCCTGAGGCCCAATACAGAGTCAAAACGCACTCTTTGAAGGAAGTACATAGTACCTGTACTTTCGCCGATACTCTTTTTGTCAGTACTACGAATGGTATCCATTTCCTTGATCGACGCCAGGGAGAACTAAAACTCTATCTGGCATATAATTCCGTCAGGGATAGCCGGTTATTCGCCACTTCGGGTCGAATCTTTGTTGCCATGGATAATGCTTTGTTTGAAATAACCCACAAGCAGAAAAAAAATACGGGATATGGAGCATCCTATCCCAATACCGAAATTACCCATATTTCAGAATTTGGGAATACCCTTTTGGTGGCTTTTAAAGATACGGGAGTCATTCAAATCTCAAATGGGGAATCCCACCTGCTGGATAAAGTACACGATTTTGATCTCAAATCGATAACACACGGATGTCAAAACAATGAATATTTGTTTTTTGCCACAAAAATGGGAATCATGGTTATTCCTATGAGGTCTGGATATCCAAATTGGGATGCTTCCATCATGCTTAGTCAGGCAATTGGGATTTCTTCTTTGGAAATTGAAAAAATCCTGGTCAGCAACAAAGATTTATATGTAAAAACAAAGAGGAGTGTTGATATTGTTCCTTTATCAGAAATTGAACGAATTCCACCTGTAGAAATTCCCACACCAGAATTAAGTATTAACGGACAGAGTGTGCATTTTCAGGATACGCTCTACCTTAAAAACGATGACCATAGCCTGCAGTTTTACTTTCCACATCGCCTTTACAGGCAAGAAGGAAACATAAGGTTAAGATATTTTGTTGCAGGACTTAACGACCAGAAAGTAGAGACCGATCAACCCCTTGTTTCCATTATTAATATTCCTTATGGCTCATTCGAAGCTGTTTTTCAAATTAAGGACAACAAAGGAGGATGGAGTGAGCCGTTAGTAGTAAGCATTTTTAAAAACGAGCCCATTTATAAGAAAACCTGGTTTATTGTTCTGGGTCTTTTTGCTGCATTTAGTCTTGTTGCCTACGCCATTTTCTTACGCGTTATCCTGAATTATAAGAAAAACGAACTGCTAGCTGAGCGGAAAGAACACAGTCACAATATTCTTGCCCAGCAACTTAACCCTCATTTTACCTTCAATTCGCTAAACGCAATACAGCATTTCGTTTTAACAAATAACCGCGAGGAGTCATCCCGCTATTTGGTGAAATTCTCAAACCTGATGCGCAGTGTCATCGACTTCTCGCGAAAAGAATACATATCAATTGAGGACGAAATTAGTTCTCTTCATCTCTATGTCGAGTTAGAGCAACTAAGGTTTCCAGGTAAGTTTACCTTTTCAGCTTCGGTCGAAAGCCAAATCAACAGAAACGAAACCCTGACAATCCCATTTTTGATTCAACCGTTGGTAGAAAATGCTATCAGGCACGGAGTTACACAACGTGATACACCAGGACACATTGACCTTGAAATAAAACTAATTTCTGATTTTCTGATGGTTTGTCTTACCGACAATGGCATCGGCAGGGCCGAAGCACACAGACGTAAGCAAAATTCGCAAAAGCAGGGAGTGGGTCTGGGCAATTCAATCCTAAGGCAACGGATCAACAACTATAATGCCATCAACCAGCAGAAAATTTCTGTCAATGTAGTAGATTTATTTAATGATGATGGTTCGGCCTCTGGCACAAAAGTAGTTGTACTCTTGCCATACTTACTAAAAAGTGTATCTTTGGACGACTATACAAAATAGTGATTATCATGAACGGAAACTTGCGGATAACCTGCGGAATTGTCGATGACGAAATCTTTGCCATTGAAACTATAAAGCTTTTAGTGTCAGAATATTTGTCTGGTATTGAAGTTGTTTGGTCTGCAGAATCCTACCAGGAGGCTTGGGAACAGTTAGAAAAGGAGCAACCCGATTTCATTTTTTTGGATATAGAAATGCCCGGTAAAACAGGTTTTGATCTTCTACGCGATTATAAAAACCGGACTTTCGAAGTAATTTTTACCACAGCGTATGGGCAATACGCTATTCAAGCTTTTAAATACAGTGCCGTTGATTATTTGCTCAAACCAATTGATGTTGAATTGCTTAAAGATGCTGTGGGCAGGTTGGCAAACAATCGTCTGGAAAACAAACATGTACGATATAAAGCGCTGGAAAACAATATTTCAAGTGATTTTCCGACAAAAATTGTTGTAACCACCAATGATAGTTACTTGTACCTTAAAGTCTGCGAACTTATTTTTGTCGAGGGCGAGGGGGCCTATTCCACAATTTATTGTACTGACGGGAGGAAGTACACCATTTCGCGAAGCCTTGGCGAGATGGAGATAATTTTAAACCCAAAAGACTTTTTCCGGACGCATAAGTCCCAGATAGTTGCTATTGAACACGTTAAGGCCTACAACAAGATGGAAAACTACATCACCCTGACTTCAGGCATCAAAGCTATGCTCTCGCGCAGGAAGAAACAGGAGTTTCTGGATTTAATGAACCAGAATTTTTAAAGGCCGGAATATTTCCCTATTTTCTGCTCCATTGTAACATCGGATTTTCTGGAAATCTGCCATTTGTTTACCACAATTATTTCGTCACTTACTTCCAATACGGCTTGCATGGCGCGGTTCATTACGGTTTGAACTTCCGAAAATTTTCCTTCAATAACGGTTTCAAACGGGCAGACCAAGCATTTCAACCCAGAGTCCTGAATTATGGCGATAGCTTTGTCAATAGCTTCATAAACACCAATTTCGCTGTTTTTTGGTAATATTTGAATGGAGGCATTTACCAGATTTTCCATAGTTAATGTAGCAATTTAAAAAGTCAAAGTAAGGCTATTCATCGTTTAGACCATATCCTAAATCAATTTCCTCGGAACTTACGTCGTCAATTCCGGTTTTTTTTACTTTTTCCAGAAATTGTTCAATCTCGTCAAGGTCTAGTTTTTTGACATTGGTTAGCAGAAAGTTCTCTTCAATAAAATCACCATAGGTATTGCATTCCTTGATGGCACTTTTAACAACATCACCAATATTACAATCTAAGGGCAACAGGCAAACAATGCGGGCGTATTGGTTATCGAAAAACATTTCTTCAATTTCACCATTGTTTTGGCGAAAATGAAAATCGAACTCTTTCCTGATAATTTCTGTTTGATTTTTTTGATAATGTGTATCGTCTTTACCCATAAGCACCAAGAAGAAACGCAAAGCGCCTCCTTTGCCGCCAAGTCCTGTACTGATATATAAAAGTTTGGTTTCAAGTAATGTTGATTCAAGAAGCATTTTGCTTTCCTGGACGGCTAAAATAGTCCACTCTTTGAGTTCTGCGGGGGCATATTCCTTAAATTGCTCTATTGCTCTGAAATATTCGGGCTTATCAATGGAGGCCATAATACACAAAATCCTTTTTTTTGTTGCAAGTTCTACATCGGGGTCGTATAAATGGGAAACCTTTTTAAGGTGATCGGCATCGCGATCAAGGTTCTTTTTCACCCTCGATGTCATTCTAAAATAGGCCATCTGAACGCCAACATCAATGGATTCCTGCAGAATATTGATCTTATGGCTGCCATCGGCTTGTATCTCGCGAAGTTTATCGTAAAGGTTTTCGCTGTCCATGTTTTTGTGTAGGTTCTGTTTGGCCTTGTGTTATACAAATATCATGCTTGTTTTTAGGCTGGATTTGAGATGACAATTTGGCATTTCGCGGTGTTTGGAACTTATATCGTATTCGTTACTGCCAGGTTTTTAGCTTCGCTGATTTCAAGGAATGAAGCGCCGTTACTGGGGCCAAAACTACCACCAACAACAGCTACTAAATCATCTTCCTGAACCCGTCCATCTTTTATCAAATAGGATACGGTTTGCGTTAAGAAGCTGTCTCTGGAATTTGTCGATTCCATATGGAAAGCCATAATTCCATAGGAAAGAGCCAGCTGACGCATAACGGTTTCGCTGTAACACATGGAAAATACTGGGATGCGTGGCCGATAGGCCGATAAATACCTGCCTGTTCGACCTGACATGGTGTCAATGATTATAGCTTTCAACGGGAGTGTAACGGTTGATTCCACTGCGGCCTTGGCCAGTGTGGCAGTAACCTGGTTGAATATACGTTTCAGGTTCAGGTTTAAATTTGGTTCCAGAACATTCTCCACTTCACGCGCTATGCCGGCCATGGTTTTTACAGCCTCAACCGGGTATTTTCCCGAGGCTGTTTCTCCGCTCAGCATGATAGCATCGGCTCGCTGGTACACTGCACCGGCAACGTCACTAACTTCGGCACGGGTTGGGCGTGGATGCTCAATCATGGTGTGCAACATTTGTGTTGCAATAATAACGGGCTTTTTGCTTTCAACACATTTTGCTATTAATGAGCGTTGAACAGGCGGAATTTTCTCGGCAGGAATTTCAATACCCAGGTCACCGCGGGCAACCATAACGCCGTAGGCATGATCCAGAATCTCCTCAATATTATCAATGCCTTGCCGGTTTTCTATTTTTGCAATAATTTTTATTGGGCTATTGTGCCTCTTCAGGATATTCTTGATATCAATTACATCCTGTTTTGTCCTGACAAACGAGTGTGCAATAAAATCGATGTTCATTTTTACGGCAAACTCAATAAACTGTATGTCTTTGGCTGTAAGGGTGGGCAAATCAATTTCCACATTTGGAATGTTAACCCCTTTTCTGAACTTTACCACTCCGTTGTTTGTGGCCTGACATTCAAGATATTCGCCATTGTTTCCAATAACCCTGAATTCGATTTCACCATCATCGACCAACAGGAGATTATCAGTTTTAACCGAATTGGTTATGTTTTCATACGAGAGGCAAATTTTCCCGTCACCGGATTCGCCGTTTGGATTACCGTAGAACCGGATAACATCGCCTGTTCTGACTTCAACCTCTTTGCCCAATGCTGATGTACGGATTTCCGGTCCTTTGGTATCAACAAGGATAGCTATGCGGTTCGAGACTTGTCGAACGTTGTTGATAATACGTCCGGCTTTCTCAAAGTCTAGGTGTGCTGTGTTTAACCTGACAATGTTCATCCCGGCTCCAAACAACTGGCGGATGAATTCCACTTCGCAACGTTTATCGGAAATAGTGGCTATTATTTTGGTTTTTTTTATCATCGGGTATGAGGTTTTTCCATTTTAATTATCAAGGAGTTAGTTGGTTGAAAACATGAGTTCTACAATTGCTTTTCTGTCGTCATCGGTTAATCGGTGCACGTATCCTCCGGCTCGATTGCGGTTCAGACCTTCCAGAATTTGCGTTTTATGCTCCTTTCCAATGTTGGCATATGGCAACGATGTTGGGCTTCCAATAGACTGAAAAAACATTTCTAATTTATGAATGGTTTTGTTCACATCTTCCTCGCCGAAAAGGTGTTTTCCCAGTTCTTTAATTGATTGCTCACGCAATTGCTTGTGGTATTTTAGCCATGCAGGATAGGCAATACTAAGGCTTGCTCCGTGGGCAATTCCAAATTGCAGGCTGAGTTCGTGTCCAATACTGTGAACACCCCAATCGCCACCTTCGCGGCACAATTCCGTAATTCCGTTCAGGGCACAGGTTGCGGTCAGCATCAGGTTGGAGCGATATTCGTAGTTTAGAGGTTCAGCAATGGCCAACGGTCCAAAATACATAGCTTCGGAAACGATGGCAGCCGTAAATTTGTTGGTCAGCCGTGGTGCCGGAGTTCCAAACCAGGCTTCCAGCGCGTGGGCAATCATATCAACCACGCCAAAAGCAGTTTGGTCGGCAGGAACGGTCAATGTGAACTCAGGGTTCAGAAACGAATGCTTCGGGGACATCAACGGATGAACAAATCCTATTTTTTTCCCCACAGTGTTGTTTTGAACTACAGCGGCACAGTTCATTTCGCTTCCGGTGGCTGCCAGGGTCAAAATTGCAATGATGGGCAAAGCACGGGTTGGTTTTTCTTTGCGCGTCATGACCAACCATGGATCGAGGTTTTCCGGAATACTAATGGCAGCCACTTTGGCGGCATCAATAACACTACCACCGCCAAGGGCAACAATGCAGGCAATTTTGTTACTTCGGGCAATATGCATAGCTGCGTTCACCTGTTCGACTGTTGGATTGGGCGATATGCCACCAAATTCGTAAACCTGAATATTGTGGTTTTCCAGGAGCCCCTTAACCTGTTGAACGTATCCCAGCCTTGTCGATGAGGTTCCACCAAACATCAATAAAACACTGTTTCCATATTGCGCGACTGTAGCCCCAAGGTCTTGTAGTGCATCTTTCCCAAAGTGCACATTTACAGGGTTATAAATTGAGAAGTTTTCCATTTTTAAAGCCTTTTTATTTTAATCAAAGGTACGAAAGATTTAGGAATTAGGAGAACAGGTTCATCACTCCCCAACTACAATCCCCGAAACAGAATCGCGGCAGGCACCAGTGACACTGGCAAGGGCATTTACGCGGCTTTGGGTTTTTAACCAGCCCAGAAACGCAAAAATCAAGGCCTCTTTATAGTCCACAATTAATTTTTCGGGGACAATAATTTGGTGCATTGTAATTTCTTGTAACCTTTCGACAAGAAACTTGTTGTGCGCACCGCCACCGGTTACTAAAAGATTTCCCGGATCAAATCCGGCAATGGCGTTGCTTATTTGAATGCAAATGTGCTCTACATATGTTCGCATGATATCCTCAACTGGTTCTGAGCATGCATCCAATTTTGGGTAGATATTCTGTTCTACCCATTCTCGTCCCAGTGATTTTGGTGGTCTTGAGTTGTAGTAGGGCAACAAATTCAGTTTCTCCAACAATTCAGGATCAACTTTTCCCCTTGAAGTTGCCTTTCCATTTTCATCATACTGTAAACCAATTTTTTGAGACAAATGATTCAGTACCATGTTGACTGGAACAATGTCAAATGCAATTCGTTGTTTTCTTTCCGAGTATGAAATGTTGGCAAACCCACCCAAATTAAGGCAAAAAGTGTAGTTGGAAAAAAGCAGTTCGTCTCCAACCGGAACCAGGGGAGCACCTTGCCCGCCAAGGGCAACGTCTAACCGACGGAAATCGTACACCGTTTTTATGTTGCTTTTGGCATAAAGGGCAGTTCCATCGCCAATTTGCAAAGTGATTGCAGCTTTTGGATTGTGGAAAACCGTATGGCCATGTGAGGCAATAAAGGCTACCTCAGCTTTGTTCACTCCCCATTTTTCCAGAAAAACATTAACCTGTTCTCCCAGAAAAGTTCCGAAATGGTTGTTGAGTAAACAAAAATCATAGGATGCAAGATGTTGGGCATTAGCCAGTTTTTCCCGCCATTCATGAGTATAACTGACTGTTTCGGCGGCCAAAATTTCAAAATTGACTCCTTGGTTATCTGTCCAAAAGTGGCAGAGGGCAATATCAAGCCCATCGAGCGAAGTCCCTGACATCAAACCAAGGCACAGCGTTTTTTCTTTTTTCATCGGTTAGTTTTCTTTCGTGAAGCCAATTGTGCGTTCTGCTTTGTTTCCAACCTGGTCGGTCACCTTTATTTGCAGTTGGTGCTCTTTTCCTTCGGGCATGTGATCGTCAAAAAAGTATTCAAGCAGGTTGTTTTTCGCATCGTATTCAAAAAGTACCCATTGACCGTCAATGACTCCTTCGTATGTGTTGATTCCGCTAAGGTTATCCACAATTTTTATTCGTATTGATTTTTTCGCACCCATGTTATCCCCGTTTTTCACATTCAACGGCAAAATGGAGGGTGGCATTGTATCACAAGCAATGGCAACATCGGTAAATGTACCAATCTTTCCTGATACATCCAGTCCGGTTACCGCTGGTTTTGAATCTAATACCAACATTCCTTTGTCCGAATATTCTACCAAAACAATCTTATCAGACAAAGCCGGAGGGATGGACTGGTTTTTAAACCGAACATTTATTTTTCGGTGCAAAGGAACGTTGGGATTTCCTATCTTGAAAACAGGGCTCAATGTTTTCGTATGTTTGGGCGAAACGGAGTAGGAGAAAAGAAGGGTATCATAAACAGCATCGGAAGGAACGTCAATTTGTAACAAGCTGTCTTTAAATGTGTTTTCTTTATTGGGAAGCCATTTTTGAAGATAATTTGGTTCGGCGTGCTTTTCTTTGGCAGCCCCTTTGCCCAGAAGTACAAATTTCAAAACAGAGTGGTTTTTCCGGCTATCTTGGGCAGTAATAGTAACATTTAGGATGTCATTCGGTTTTATATTTAAATATCCGTTATTTTTCAGGTTGTGGTAGTTGGCAAACCTGTTTCCCGGTTCAACAAAGCATTTGTGGATGCGGCGTTTGTAATTTCTGCTTAGCTCGAAATCACTATGTGACTGTACATAACGTACATCGTTGAACGAAATTTTGGACTGTTCAAACGCGAATGTTTTTTCGCCGTTCACTTCCACCACCAACCGTACGATTCCGCAAATGTTGTTACTTCCATTGACCATGTCGTTGACGTGAGCCGCAAAACCAATACGACCATGAGTTGTAACGGTGTCTCCGTCAGAAAGTTGAAAAAAGTCTCCTTTTTTTCTGGTTTGTTTTTGGGTTCGTGTTGTTTTTCCTTCAACATGGCTATTTTCTCCAAAAGGGTAAAAATAAATGTTGTGAAAAGAGGGAGCTATGTTGTCTTTAATGTTGAAGTTAAACATCAAAGGATCAATAGGTTCCTGCGTTGATGTTTTGCGGATTTCGAAATGCAGGTGGGGCCCCATGCTCGAGCCGCTGTTACCCGATAAACCAACAATTTCGCCTTGTTTTACGCGAATCAAACCCGGATCGGGGTTTAGGTTAATCGCGAAAGATTGTTTGGCGTATTGTTGAATTGTTGTATAGTTGTCAATTTGGGTTGAAAAAGCATGCAGGTGAGTGTAAACCGAGGTGTAACCGTTCTCGTGGTCAATATAGAGAGCCTTGCCGTAGCCAATAGGCGAGACCATAATGCGGCTTACAAATCCATCGGCAACAGCAAAGACGTTGTGACCAACTGAACCATTTGTTTTTATATCAATTCCGGTGTGAAAGTTTGTTGCCCGAAGTTCTCCAAATGTCCCCGACAAAGTCTGGGGAATTTCCATGGGGTCGCTGAAATTTGGCGGAATACCCATATCTGTTATCGCAAGAACATAATACAGGGGAATTAGGGTTAAAATCTTGAAAAACATCGCAATAGAGTATATCTGTTTGTGAAGTGCCGAGGTACGGTTTGATGTCCATAAAGATAACAAACCAACCGATATTCACAAAATCGATACCACCTTGTTTTGCATTTTTTTTACCAACTGGATTATTCTTTCAAAATGTAATCAGGTACGGAACAAAAGTTGCAAAAAAATCTTCTTTTCGAAATAAAAAAAGGGCTTCCAGGGTAAAAAGTGTGCCATCGGTGTAACAATAATTTACAAAAACCGAAAAGTTTTTTATAAAAATCTTTTCAAATCAAAGGAAAATAAATTACCTTTGCAGTCCAAAAATTAAAAGGCGTAATCAGCTTTGTAATACAAACTCGAAAAATATACTCAGATGAAAAGGACCTTCCAACCTTCAGTGCGCAAAAGAAAAAACAAGCATGGTTTCCGTGAAAGAATGGCTACCGCAGCAGGACGCCAGGTATTAGCAAGACGCCGCGCTAAAGGCCGCAAAAGATTAACCGTATCCGACGAAATGCGTCATAAAGCCTAAAAAAGGCTTACATTCGGTAGCAAAGAGTAGAAATGCCAGCAAAGGCATCTCTGCTCTTTTTGTTTTGGATTATCCAAGGGTATGGGTTAGTTACCAAAGGTTCTATAACATCCGGTTGAAATGGAAAAATGCAAAAACCTACAGACCATTGAAGAAAAAGTTCAAAACGGTCACCGTATCACGCCACAGGATGCACTTATACTTTACCAAAAGGCCTCCCTGGGAAAAATGGCCCAATTGGCTGATCTTATCCGTGAAAGAATCAACGGCGATACCGTATATTATATACGGAATACGCATATTGAGCCCACCAATATTTGCCGCAACAAGTGCAAGTTTTGTTCTTACAGGCGCTCCGACGGTGACGTTGGTTCTTACAGACTGTCGGTGGATCAAATCCTGGAAAAAATCAAGTCTGCCGGCAATATAACTGAAGTGCACATTGTAGGAGGGCTTCATCCCGATTATAACCTTGATTTCTATGTAAGCCTTTTTAGTGCCATCCGTGAAAAGTTTCCCTCCCTACACCGTAAGGGCTTGACAGCCGAAGAGATTAAGTATCTCTCACAACTTTCCGGAAAACCATTCATCGAAATTTTAAAAGTTCTTGCCGATAGTGGCCTGCAATCAATACCCGGTGGAGGCGCAGAAATATTCGATCCAACAATCAGACAGCAGATTTGCCCCGAAAAGCTCACCGGTCAGGAATGGCTTGACATTCACGAAAGCGCTCATTCCATGGGCCTGCCTACAAATGCAACCCTATTATACGGCCATATCGAAACAAGTAAAAACAGGATTGATCACCTAGAAGCAATTCGAAATTTGCAGGATCGCACACATGGTTTTAATGCTTTTATACCGTTAAAGTACCGTTTGTCAGAAAATCAACTCGGATTGCAGCACGAAGTTCCGCTTACCGAAGATTTGCGCATGTTTGCCCTCACAAGGATTTTCCTTGACAATGTCCCCCATTTGAAAGCCTACTGGCCTATGCTTGGAATGCAGAATGCTTTGCTTACCCTTTCCTTTGGTGCCGATGATATGGACGGAACCATTGCACAATCGACGGGCATTTATTCCCCAGCAGGCAACATAGGAAAGAAAGGCGTTACGGTTGAGCATTTACACAATCTGATTTCCACCGAGGGACGCATACCCGTGGAACGCGACAGTTTATATAACCGATGGTAGTGATTGAAAGTTGCCCTGTACGATTATTTTCCATGCAGTTTGAAGTTTCTTTTCCGCCTTTCGTCAACTTTTAAGTGCATTTTACGACTTCATAAAATGGCATATTATATGATAAATTTTGTTGAACGTATTTATTGATAGGTAAATAGAATTTCAAATGCCTTCGATGGTAAAAAAAGATCAAATTCCTGGAATATTTGTTTTTTTTTAAAAAAACCTTATATTTGCATCGAAACCTTAGTTAAACTTAACAATTATCTATCATGAGAAAGTTTACATTAGTTCTTAGCATGTTGGCAATGGGTTCAGTTGTTTTTGGACAACAATTGAATAACGCACAACATCGTTTGTCGGAAATGACAGACACCCCGGTGAAAGCCGAATTCCAAAACACAAAACGCGATGTCATTGGTGCCGGTGACATTCTATTCAATGAGAAATTTGACTCATCGTTGTGGCATACAGCACAGGCTGATGGCGTAGCTATTCCTGCCAACATGCCTAATGGTTGGACCGCTGTAGACAACACAGGTAACAACTTCTTCTGGCGTTGGTCGGTTGATGGTCCTCGTGGACGTTACACTGCCGGTGCAGGAACAGCTGCATTTGTTCCAAATCAGAACCACAGACCAAAATCTACCAGCGACGCCGATCCCGCTGGAGAGAACGGTTTTATGCTTCTGGAATGTGATTTTTATAACACAACGTCAGAAGGACAAATGGCAAACCCAACCATTTCAATGGACTCCTACTTTCAGTCAAGAGCAATTGATGCTACTGAAAACCCGGCCGTATCAATTTATTTTGAGCAGTGGCACCGTTTCTGTTGCGCCGGTTATGCTACTGGAATCGGTCCAAAACTTTTCGTTAGCAACAACGGTACTGACTGGACTGAATACGCTGTGCACAAAGCCAACATAAACCAAACTCCAAAAGTTAACCCATCGGTAGTTGAGATGTCTATTTCAAGTGTGGCTGCAAACCAATCAACAGTGTACCTCCGTTTCCACCACATGGGGCAGTCGCATTACCATTGGTCAGTTGACGATATTACTGTTTACGAACCTGTACCTTACGATACAAGGGTTATGAACTACTGGGCTGATTTTGGTGAGGAAAGAATGTCCTATTACACCACCGTTGGTTTTGAAAAGTTGTTCTCAGCTGCTCCTTTCTATTCAGCTTATCATGCTTTCCAAAATTTTGTAGCCTCCAGAGCTTTGTTACAAAACTTTGGTGCCAGCACAATGAGCGATGTTACAATTACCACCAAATTCATGAAAGGCGAAACCGAATTGCATTCGGCTACTGCCAGTCCTGCTGTAGCCGTACACGCTATTGGTGCACTCGATAGTATTGAGCAAACACATAACTTCCAAATCCCCCGCGTTACTGAAAGCATTGGTGCCTATCACGTGACAGGTCTTGCCTTTGGTGCTGAAGACGACGAATTGCCAGGCAACAACAATTACCGTTATAATTTCAATATTACTGAAAACGTGTTTGGTTTTGCCGATCCTGCAACAGCATCGACTGACCGTCAAAGTCCGTTCAGCTATGTAGGTTCAGTTGATGGTGACGGTATCGGCGTTGTATTCATCATGAACCAGCCAACTACAACTATTCCCGGAACTACAATTCCAGCCCCGTTTGTGGCGAGAGGTGTTAATATGCACATTAACAGTGATGTTTATAACTGGGATATTTGGGAAGCTGGAAACGTTGCTTACCTGCAAGTTGACCTTTATCAAGGTACTTTGAATGGTGAAGAGTGGGAATTTGACTTTACTACCCCTATTATTGCCAGCGAATCGACTCCAATTGATTCCAACATGGTTAACACTTGGGTTTACATTCCGTTCATAGCTGATGGTGCCGCTGAAAATATCACTCCTGCCGTTGATGGTCAACAGTATTTCGTTGCTGTACGCATGTTTACAAACAACCTTCGTTTCTTCATTGGTGCTGACAAATTCATTCAACCCTCGTACTATGGTAACTTGCTTTGCTTAGGAAACCAATTTGGTTGGACTGGCATGACCGCCAATATTTCTATGGAATTAGTTATTGACAACTACGCAGCAAACCCAACAGGAACTGCACGTTTTGTTGTTGAAAACGAGAATCCACAGATTCCTGGAGTTGTACACCCAGCAGTTGGTGCAACGTTAACCTTCTTCTCTCAAAATGAAAGTGGCGTGGCTATTGAAACATCATACGTACTTGACAACACTGGCATTGTTGAAATAGGTTCACTTCGTAGTGGAACTTATGCTTACACTGTAGAGTATATGGGTGAGACAAAAAGAAGCGGAATCACAGTAGTTGGTAGTGGTGTTAGCGAAAAACACGTTATGTTTGGTAAGGTTGGTATCGAAAGCCGTGCTACTTTGAGCGGTGTTAAATTGTACCCGAACCCAACAACTAATGTTGTTACTATCGAAAGCCCTGCTGCTATCTCAAGAATAGTGGTTAGCAACATCGTTGGTCAGACTATGGATGTAATTAACAACCCGGTTGAAAACCAAACATTGTCAGTAGGCAGCTATGCAACTGGCGTTTATATGGTAACTTTGTTCGATAACAACGGTAACTCAACTACCCAGCGTTTGATCAAACAATAATCCATATCGGATATACATAAAAAAAGGGGGCTGTCTAAAAAGGCAGCCTCTTTTTTTTAGTGTATTGCATTTGAATA
>JBBISE010000021.1:0-32955 GCA_037441445.1 Salinivirgaceae bacterium | reverse complement strand
AATTTACTTGCCATGGGGGTTTCATATGTTTATAATTTTTCGGTTTAAGGTCACAAAGAACTTATGTATCAAAGCCTAGTTTGCATGTTCGTTTGATGTTTTCATTTTTTATGGATTTGTTTCAGAATTTTCTCCAATCGTTTTGCTTGTGAATCTGTTTCGCACTCGGATTTTCTTTTTTCAACAATCATGGTGTAGATACTTCTATTTCGTTGGTTAATGGAAACCAATGATTTTTCGAGATACATGGGTAACTGTTTTATGGGGCATTTCCAAAGCTGTTCCGTCAACAGGGGCTCTATGGTACCGGAATATTGATCGTACTTATTCAAGTGGGCAAGAATCACAACCCCACTGTCAATGGTAATTACCGACCCTTTTTGCATGGCACCAACAATTGCTTTGAGGGAGGCAAAAACAGCTTCCGGTTTTAAATCCACAATCGTTGACAAGGCTATCATGCCTCCCCATACCAACCGATTGTTTTTACTTGCCAGTAAATTGATGAAGGACTCATATTCATTGGCAATCAGGGCCGGTTTCATGTACCCAATTTCATACAATGTTTTTATACAATCACTTTGAATGTTTTTGTCCTTGTTTGAAAGATTTTCAACAAGTAGTCGCACCGCCACGGCATTATCGCTTTCCGCAATTTGCCTTGCCAGTTCTACGTTGGGCTTATCGCCTCTAATTCCTTGCTTCGATGATAACAGCTCAATAATTGTCATAGGCCAGTTTATTTCAAATAATGCGTGATACGCCTGTGAGACAACAAAAACACTGATTTGTTCAATCATTGTCCCATCCTGTTTCTATTTTTTGTACCTGTAATGTCCAATAAGGGTAAACTCAAACAAACAATCGGACAGTTCCTGTCCGTTGCCAATGTTGTGTACAATCATGGGGCGCTGTTTGTCAGTCGAATAAACATCAACCACAATACCAATATGCGTTTGACCACCAGGTAAAATCCAGCAAACAATATCGCCGGGTTGGTAATCGGAGGCTTTTCGCGTAATGGGCTTTACTTCACCTTTTCGTTGAAAAAATGTCATCAGGTTGGGAACTCGCCGGTGATCAATGTTTGTATCCGGTTTTGTCATTCCCCACTTTTTGGGGTATTTTCCAAAATTCTGTTTCATGTCCAGATGTACTTCTTTCTGCAAATCAATGCCCAATTGGCGATAAGCACGTATTATCAAATCGGTACAAACGCCTTTATTGGCAGGAACATCGCCGTTGGGGTATGCTATCCTACAGTAAGAAGGATCGTAGGTGACTTTCTGTTCCGTAAGTTGTACTGCCGAGGCAGCAAGTTTTTCGAAGAAATCGGGCTGAGATTCCTGCAATGGACTATAAACTAACAAAATAAAGAAAAGAAACAGAAGTTGGGGCATATTTTCCAAAGTATTGGTGACCCAAATATAACAAAATTAGAACGGACAACCATAAAAACAATAACCCCCGACCAAGGCCGGGGGGCTAGCTAAACTATTTGATTGACTGCAATTTAGTTAAAAATCCATTCCGAAAATGTGTGTATGGTGCATTCAGAAATAAATGTTTCGGAAAGACTATTGTTGGTTTTTTAATGGCCTCACAACAGCACTGGCTCTGCTTACACTGTAAACAGCGAAATACCCCATTGCGCCGTTTGACACGTTGGTACGAACATTTCCGGGGGTTGAGCTAAACATAGGCGTTTGAAAACCCGATGCTATTTGACACTCAACAACAAATTTAAAATAGTCTTTTGTAATGCTCATCAATTCAAGTTCCAGCACATCACCGGTAACCACTTTTTCGTGCTCAACGTTTTGATCAAGCCACAAAACCGGATATCCATTGGTAGAGTTTCCGTTAAAGAAAAGGTCATCGGTTACGCCCCATTCCCTGAGGGAATCGGACATTAAAACGTTGTTTTTCTTGTACCGTACCATGTAAAAATCCTCCGTAGGCGGATCTTGTGCCCATAAACCCACTAAAACGTTCTCATTTCTTGGATCATAACCTATTGTTACTGAGTCAACCGGATTAATAGGCTTCAAGTCTGATTCGGCTTCATAGGTTTCCATGGTGCCATCTTGATCAATGTCAACGTTTGTAATCTCCAACCGATAGGTCGTATTGGGTACTCCGAAAAAAACCGACGGGGTCTGGTATTGTCCCGGAACGGTATCATTTTCAGACAAAATCAGGTTGTTTTCGTTCCAGGAAAGGGTAACGGTAGCATTGGAAATGCCCCGGGATGCTTGCGGATTATAGTAATCCATGGAGCGGGTCAGCATTACGGAGTGTACCATGGTGTCGGTCGTTAACTCACCATAAACCACTAAGCGTTCGTTTGTGCTGTCAAGGGCAATATCAATATCCTCGGTGCAGGAAACGGCTATTGCCATTATTGCAAAATATGTTAGTATCTTTCTCATATTCATATACTTTAACGAAATTAAAACTTCAAATTGTATGAAATCGACGGGACAGCCGGGAACAAGTAGGTCATTACGGCTTTGGTTGCACCTGGAATGTCTTCGTTATCGACGAAATTTATGGCCCATGCATTTTTACGGTTATACACGTTGTAAACACTGAAGTTCCATTCGCCTTCCCATTTTCTTCCTGGCTTTTGTTTGTTTTTCAGTGTAACAGAAACATCCAAACGATGATAGGCTGGCATCCGGTGTTCGTTCCTTCCGGTATAAATGGGTATTGTCTGGTCGCCAATTATGGCTTTTCCGGCAGGATAGGTCACAGGGTTCCCGGTTGAATATACCCAGTTGGCGGCAAAACCAACCCGTTTGTTCAATTCATAGTTGCCCACAATAGCCACATCATGCGGTTTATCGTAAGGTGCAACAAATTCGTTTCCTTTGTTAACCTGTTCAATGGTTCGTTTTGCCCTTGAGTAGGTGTAACTGATCCAACCGCTTAACTTTTCGAAGTTATACTTTACAAGGAACTCCGCTCCATAAGAATACGAAGTACCAAAACGCAATTCACCCTCCATCTTGTGGTTCAGCAAAAGGTTCGAAAAGTCCCTGAAATCGATGGTATTTTTCATGTCCTTATAAAAAACCTCGACCGAAGTTTCAATCTTGTTGTCGAACAGGTTATGGAAATAACCCAGTCCAAATTGGTCGCAAACCTGGGGTTTTACGTTGTTTGATGCCGAAAACCAGATATCAAGGGGTGTTCCCGCATTTGAATTCTGGGCCAATTGCAGATATTGTGCATTTCGGGAATAACTTCCCTTGATGGAAGAAAACTCGTTCAACAGAAAAACAAAGCCAGCACGGGGCTCAGGGTGCATATAGCTTCCGTAAAATTTGTTTTTGTAGTCTGTTTTTCCTGTTTCCTCGAAATTCTCATTGTAACTATACACACTGTCGCAATTGTAATTTACAAATCCCGAAACCCTCAAACCATATTTCAAGGTTAACCGCGGAGTAACTTTGTGTTCTGTACTGATATAAGAGGCAATTTCCAGCGCCTGTTTTTCCGGAACCCGAAATTCATCAAATAACGATTCCTCGCCAATTCCACGAGCATAACCGGGTTTAAAATCGTGTGCAATTGCGTTGATTCCATAATTCAACGTAATTTCCGGAGTAGCATAGTATCCGAGGTCAAATTTCATAGCCACGTCATTCAATTCCGCTTTCCAGATAAAAGATTGGGATGCCGAATAATCGGAACCCAGCGAATAATAGTAATTGCTGTAAGTAAGGGTGACATTCGAAAACAATTTTTGGCTAAATAAATGGTTCCAACGGGTTGAAACAGTAGCATTTCCGAACATTATGTTCGAATATTGGTTTTTAAAAATGTCGCGTCCAAAGTAGCCGGAAAAAAACAAGCGGTTATTGTCGTTGATTTTATGATTTAATTTTGCATTTAAATCATAGAAAAACAATTTATTATCGTGCAACGAGGGATCGCTTGCCAACGGAAGGAACAGGTCAGCCCAGGTGCGTCGGCCTGCCACCAGAAATGATGTATGATCTTCCCAAATTGGCCCCTCCAGCATGGCACGCCCCGAGATGGTTCCAATCCCCCCACGGCCTGAAAATTTCTTCATGTTTCCCTCTTTCATTCGAATATCAACTACCGAGGACATGCGCCCACCATATTCGGCAGGGATATCGCCCTTGTAAAGTTTTAAATCCTTGATAGCATCGTTGTTAAAAACAGAGAAAAAGCCCATAAGATGCCCTGCGTTATACACATTGGCTTCATCTAAAATAATCAGGTTTTGGTCAATTCCCCCTCCACGGACGCTGAAACCGGAACTGCCCTCGGCCACAGATGTGACACCAGGCAATAGCTGCATGGCTTTTATAACATCAACCTCGCCCATCAGTGCCGGAATTTTTTCAATCACTTTCGCATCCATTTTCGAAACGCTCATCTCCGTCCGGGTAATGTTGGTATTCAGGGCTTCGCCGGTAATTTTTACTTCGGAAAGGGTTTGGGCTGCTGGTTGAAGTTCAATATTGATAACCTGATTTTGAGATAGTTGTACTTCTCTGCTCACGTTCTGGAAACCAATGTAAGAAAATATTAGTTTGTATTTTCCTGCAGTCAGGTTCAACGAATAGTAGCCATAGACGTTCGAAACGGTTCCGCTTTTGAGCTCCTCGATAAACACCGTGGCACCAATTAGCTCCTCGCCATTGGATGCATCGCGGATGTAACCACTGACGATAAAGCGGGCATTTTCTGTCTCGGCATCCGGAATATTTACAGAAAAGGCTTGTATTCCAATGGAGATCAGGAATATGCCTATAAGAATTTTTTTCATTTGTTTTTTAGGTTTTAAGTTCAATTTTCAATGGAAGGCGTGTCTAGTTTTTGGCTACACGTGGCCCAAACACACCAAAAATCATGTTGAAACCAACAGTGGGTGTGTTAAAGTCGTTGTTTTTAAAGTAACGAACCTGCTCGCCCTGGGCATTTCTGTAGGTGTCTTTATCAATTTCGAAAACGTACCGGTAACTGGCACCAACCTGTAACCGCCACCAGCGGAAAAGATTAAATTCTACCATCAGTTCGGGCTCTACCATGGCAATGATGTCGGTGTAAACCGCATTCACTTCATCATGGTTGAATTCCTTTGGAAAAACGGTGATAGCTCCAGGGCCAACCTTCATAGAGGCAGCAAAATGAACGGGCTTTTGGTGGTTGAAACTATAGCCAAGCCACAATCCGCCAACACCCATTGAAGTCCTCAGGTTATCGTACTTTAGAAGGTTGTTTTCACTGTAGATGTCATCAAATTTAAGCTCTCCGGACAATCCAGAACAAAATCCGCCAATAAAGAATTTGTAATCAATCAATACTGCGCCACCGCCACCGCTGTAACGGGCATATTTGCCACGGGCCATACCAAACTGCGAGGTAAACCCTCCAAATCCTGTGATTTTTGAATTTCCACCGCCAAACAAATATTGTGACTGGGACTCGGGTTGATTGTCACCGTTCTGCCCAAATACAAGGGCTGATGAAAGCAACAACGCTGAAGTAAATACAATTAATTTCATATTCTTAAGTTTTAGGGTTAATTTTTCGACACAAAAGTATATATTTGCACGCAAGCGGTTCATTTTTTGCGGAGAATTAGCAAGTTGTTAACGTTTTTACGGTGAACCTTATAATACTTAGCTTATGTCAAAATTCAGTAAAAAAGCCGGAGCCAACGAGCTTAGAATAAGTAGCATTATTGATGCTGCAGAAATAGTTATCCTGAAAAAGGGATACGAGGATGCCACTTTTACCGATTTTGCCGAAGCAGCCAATTACAACAAGCGCACCATATACCTCTATTTCCAAAGCAAAGATGATATTTTTGCCGCTGTCACATACCGTTTGTTCGAAAAGATTGAAACAGCCGTTCGCAAAAAAATCAATCCCAAACAGAATGGCTATACAAACCTGATTAACATTGCCTGGGCCTATTATAACTTTTTTGTTGAAAACCCAAAGTATTTCAATCTGTTATGGGTTTTGGAGAATAAATTCTTTGTTCCTAATAAAGAAGAACATTATTCGCCACATATATTAAAATCGTTCGAGAAACGAAAAATTGCCGTAAAACTGATTTACGAAACCTACGAAAAAGGAATTGCCGATGGTTCCATTAAAGCAAGCAAAGATACGAACCTTATGCTGCCGCTGCTTTGGTCGCAAACCCTTGGTGTTTTACAAGTTATTTCGCGCAGCACCCAATATCTGGCTGAAGAACTGAAAATAAACCACAAGCGGCTTTTTGAATTGCATGTCGAAAAGGTTGCAGAAATTCTTGTTAACGGATAAAGGCCAGAATTTAGCGGGGCCAGCTCCTTATCCTTCAAATGTAATTCACTCGTAATGAACCGGATTGACCGGATTAAAAACCTGGTGACCAAACAGGAAATATTCACAACACCGCACGCACCAGTGTCGGAGTTGATTCAAAAAATGGGCGAAAATTCCGAATATCAACCCGTGGTTCTCCGGTTTGATAGAGAGTTTTTCGAGCAACTGCCTGACAGTAAGTATTATTATGGATATATCGATCATCAAATCGAGAAGGACTCTTTGATAGCCACATTCATGACCGATTCTCTTTATTGGGTCGAAAACTGGCTTTTGACTTTGTGGAAAAATGTTGAGGTTGTTTCCCCAATAACACTCATTAATTCGCTGAAAAATAGAATTTTGGAATTGAAGGAAAAATATCTGTAAACTTCAACCGGCTACTGACATACTGTTGTCACAGGGGCACTCTATTTTTGGGGTGTAGAACCTCTAAAAAATTGAACACGATGAAAAAACTAATTACAACCTCGATTCTGGCAACTGTGGCTGGATTTGCAGCAAACATGGGCATTGGCTATCTGTTTGTATTCTTTTTCACCGAACTTGAAGACCAGTATGAAAACGAACTGATTTTCAGACCCTGGAGCGATCCTGTAATGTCGCTTTACTTCTTGCATACGGTGTATATGGCTTTTATTTTAGCCTGGATTTGGCAAAAAGTGCGCACCGTATTGCCTGAAAAACAGACTATTGCCGCATTCAACTTTGCGTTGGTGTATTGGTTAGTGGCATCGCTACCAGGAATTGTGTTGTCATACAGTTCGTTTAAAATTTCATTTGCTATGTCAGCCAGCTGGTTCATTAGCGCCTTTTTACAAACCTACGTGATGTCATTGCTATACTCGAAAATATTGAAATAGATGGCGCGGATAGTCGAAGCCAAAACCATTCTGGCCAATATTAAAGCTAAGCCCGATCCCTATTTCGGGCTTAGCTTTAATATGAACCTCTACCGAGGGTGCCAGCACGGCTGCATTTATTGCGATTCTCGTAGTTTGTGCTACAAATTGGGTGATTTAACCGATATTCGTGTTAAAAAAGATGCCATTCAAATCCTGGAACGCGAACTTAGGAGTAAAAAAAACCGGGGAACGGCTGGTTTTGGCTCCATGAACGATTGCTATATGCCTGTGGAAAAAGAATTTGAACTTACACGACAAGCGTTGCATTTAATGGATAAATACAAATTTCCGATTCACATAATCACAAAAAGTAACTTAGTTATCAGTGATATAGACATTTTGCAACGCATATCAAAAATCTATGCTGCCATTTCCTTTACCATCACCACTACCGATGACAACCTGGCAAGAATAATTGAACCTTCTGCACCGCCTCCATCCGCGCGTTTTGCTGCCATAAAGGAATTGTCGGCTCAGGGAATTTATTGTGGCATTACTTTTATGCCAGTACTGCCCTTTATCAATGACACTACTGAGAATGTAAATACCATGGTTCAAAAGGCAAAGGAATCGGAGGCAAAATATATTTTGCCCTACTTGGGGCTAACGTTGCGCGAAGGTAACCGTGAATACCTCTATGAAAAGTTTGATGCCCATTTCCCTGGGATGAAGGAAAAATACCAACTACACTTTGGAAATCAATACAATTGCTCCTCACCTACTGCAGCAAATCTATACCCACTCCTGAGTAAACTGTGCGAGCAACATGGAATATCGAACCGGATGAATTTTTATAATCCTCCGCAATACAATCAATTGAGTTTATTTTAGGAATTATGGAGATTTATTTTGAAAACTATGTAGCTGTGGTTAATAAAAACACTGTGTTCTAGGTGCCTCAGTGGTTAAACGCAATCAACCACTCACCGCTCCTATCCAAGATTACTCAACTTTTTCAGTACGTCGGTACTTAATATTTCAATACTTTTTCCCTCGATATTAATAATACGGTCATTGTGGAATTCACGTAAGATACGAATAGCACTTTCGGTGGACATTCCCGAGAATTCACCCAAATCCTTCCGGGTTAAAAGCAGCTGAAACGATGCCCCTCCATGAACATCATTGGCTAAATGAAGAATAACATCGGCAATCCTGCAATGCAACTGTTTCTGGGTCAGGCTTATAAATCGTTCGAAATAAACCCTGGTAAAATAATTTTGAATTTCAATAATTGATTTCGCAAACTGATTGTCAACAGACAGGCCTTTATTAAAATTTTCGGCATTAATGGCTAAAACAGAGCAATCCTCCAAGGCTGCAACTGAGTAAGGGAAAAACGATTTCGTGGCGTCAACCAGGGGCATTCCAATGAAATCACCATCAGAAAGGAGCCGTAGAATAAGATTTCGTCCCTGATGCTCAAGATACAGCTTTGCAATTCCCTTCTGTAAAAAATAACTTGCGGCGAAAAGGCGCCTTGTTTGCAAACAATTTCGCCTTTGTAATACTTCAACTGGTTGCTATCTTTTAGGAGCAACGATTTTGTTTCAGGACTCAGGTTTTCAAAGAATTCCATTACTCAAGATGTGAAGGATGGTAAAAGTAATTCTTTTTCAGATTCAATACGCCCATGGGATTGACATTTTTTTAATCATAAACTGTTATTGATTTGTTAACAAAAATAACCTTTGATTTTAGGCAGACTTTGTCTTTAGCATAATTTTTGTTAACATTGCACGGCCAATTTTTCAATAGAAGTTGACGAATATTTTCGATATTTCTTTGACAATGTTTCTGAAAGTTCTAATTTCGTGGCTTCAAATACGCATTTAAGTTTTTAACCTCAATAGAATGCATACTATGAACGTGAACCCCAATCAAGTGCCCGGGAATGAAAATTCCCAAGCTCCTGATAACCAAGATTTAGCAGTCAAAGCAACTGCCAAACAAGACGTTATTAGCGAGGATACTGCCATAACCAACACCCCGGTCATCGAAATCAAGGAAGATTCCACACCAGAAGAAGTAAAATCTACTGAAATGGGACAAACAATCGAAGACGAAAGTAAATCAGAAATCCTGACGATTAAAGAAGAACCATCTCCCAAAGAACAAGCCCCGGTTAAAGAGGTTTCTAAGGAAGCAATGATAGCCGACCCGGAGGAATTCGAAGAAGAAGAACAGGAAATTGAAGACATTAGCAACCTAACGAAAGCGGAATTAATTACAAAGCTTTCACAACTTGTTGATAACAAACCTGTTCATAAAATTTCACAACTTGTTGAAGATATCCGCGCACGATATAATGAGCTTGTTGAGGAGGAATGCGATAAGGAAAGAGTTGAATTCCTCAAGCAAGGAAACGAAGAGGTTGACTTCATTCCCGCTGAAGATCCCCTAAAAGAAATTTTTGGAAGAATTGTTATGGCTTACAAAAACAAGCAGAGACATCATCGGGAACAACTTGAAAAAGACAAAGAAGAAAACCTGAAAAGGAAATACGAAATAATAAAAGCCATTGAAAACCTTATAAACTCAGAGGAATCGATGAACAAAACGTTTAACGAATTCCATCAGTTACAGGAGGAATGGCGCAACATAGGGCTAGTACCCCAAAGTGCTACAAAGCACCTTTATGAAACCTATCATCACCACGTTGAACGTTTTTACGATTTTATAAAAATCAACAAAGAACTTCGCGAACTGGATTTAAAAAAGAACCTCGAGCAAAAAGTAGAATTATGCGAAAAGGCTGAAGCCCTAATCCTCGAGCCATCGGTGATAAAAGCCTTTAAAACATTACAGGACTTTCATAAACAATGGCGCGAAATAGGCCCTGTTTCCCGCGACAAAAAAGAAGAGCTCTGGGAGCGTTTCAAGGAAGCTACAACCAAGGTTAATCACCGGCACCACGAACATTACGTGAACCTGAAAGAAGATCAGGAAAAAAATCTGGAACAAAAAAAGGCATTGGTCACTAAAGTACAAGAGATCAACAAACTATCACTTGTTAAACCAAAAAAATGGGAAGAAAAAGCGCAAGAGATTGTTGAAATCCAAAAACTATGGAAAGCCATTGGTTTTGCCCCAAGAAAAGAAAACAACGAACTCTTTGATCAGTTCAAAGCCGAATGCGACAAATTTTTTACCACCAAACGCGCCTTTTTCGATGAGCGCCGTAAAGAAGAGCAAAATAACCTTCAGCTAAAAATAGACCTTTGTGTACAGGCTGAAGCTCTAAAAGAAAGCACCGACTGGAAAAAAACAACCGACGAATTCATAAAACTCCAGAAAGCATGGAAAGAAATAGGCCCGGTGCCCAGAAAACATTCCGAAACGGTTTGGCAAAGGTTCCGTAACGCCTGTGACGCATTCTTTAACATAAAATCAGAGCATTTTGGAAATCTTGACAAGGAACAATCAGAAAACCTGGCCAAGAAGCTTGAAATTATTGAGAAAGTAAAAGCTTTCGAACTTTCCGGTGACAATGAAGCCGATTTGCAAACCCTAAGCGAATATCAGTCGATGTGGACCGAAATTGGGTTTGTTCCATTCGATAAAAAAGACAAAATCCAGAAAGAATTTAGGGCAGCCTTAAATGTACATTTTGATAAACTTAACGTATCACCAAGATCTTCCGACTCATACAAGAGTAAAGTTCGCAGTTGGGGAGATAACCCAAAATCAAAAGTAAAGGCCAATCAGGAAAGAAACAAATTAGTCATTAAAATCAGAGATCTGGAAAACGAAATTGCGCTTTATGAAAACAACATCGGCTTTTTCAACAAATCGGCCAATGCTGCAACTATGATACGCGACATTCAAAACAAGATAGAAAGAGCCAAGCAGACAATCGTTGAGTTAAAAAATAAGCTTGAAATTATTGATAAAATGGATGATGAAGCATAATGCATCCAAAAGGCTGTTCACCAATACACCGAAGCCAATGTTGGGAACCATTGGTTGTTCGGAAATGGGGTGAACAGCCTTCAATTTTTAACGTTCAGTGGGGGAAGAAAACAATATTGCATTGAAAATGAAAATGAATCAAAATAATAAAAAAAGGCATTTATTAGAGCTCAAAAAGGCTTACAACCATTAAACTACCCCATAAACTTCTTCAAATTATGAAAAATCTACTTCTAACAAGTTTCATTTTTTTGCTTTCATTTCAGGGTTTCGCACAAACAGGAACGGTCCGCGGTTTTGTTTATGAAAAGAAGAATGGCGAACCAGTAATGTTTGCCAATGTTTTTTTACAAGGTACAACCCTGGGTGCTTTTACGGACATTAACGGTTATTACACCATATCGAGGGTTTCATCCGGGAAGTACACACTATTGGTTACATCAATAGGTTACGATACCGTTAAAGTGGAAATCCAGGTCGAAAGCAACAAAACAATCGAAAAAAACCTTACCCTTTCTGCCACCAGCGTTCAACTGGATGAGTTTGTCATTTCGGCTGAACGGCAGGAAATGAAATCACAAGTATTCACCTCGTTGGTGAAAATATCGCCCAAACAAGTCAATATGCTCCCCAGCGTAGGTGGAGAGAAAGACATTGCCCAGTTTCTTCAGGTTATCCCGGGTGTTGTGTTTACGGGCGATCAGGGTGGACAACTTTACATCCGTGGAGGGGCACCCATTCAAAACAAAGTCTTGCTAGATGGAATGGTAATCTACAACCCTTTCCACAGCATTGGCCTGTTTTCCGTTTTCGATACTGACATTATCAGGAACACCGATGTGTACACCGGGGGGTTTAATGTTGAATACGGCGGAAGGGTTTCATCAATAATGGATTTCACTACCCGCGAAGGGAACAGGAAAGATTTTGCGGCAAAATTAAATGCCAACACTCTTGCTACAAAAATAATGATTGAAGGCCCAATAAAAAAAATGGAAGAAAACCAATTTAGTTCCATTTCTTATATTCTGTCAGCAAAAAAATCATATATTGACTGGTCGGCGCAAAACCTTCACCGTCAGTTAGATACTCTTCGTTTGCCATTCGAGTTTACTGATATTTTTGGAAAGGTTTCCTTAAATGGAAAATCGGGAAATAAACTTAATATTTTTGGCTTCTCATTTACGGACAATGTTAGTAATTTTCAAGGTTTGGCTGATTACCATTGGAAATCTTATGGATTAGGAGCTTCAACGGTGCTTGTTCCATCAGGCTCATCGACCATGATAAACATGGGCGTTAACTATTCGAACTATGCGGTTGAGATGAGCACATCAGACAACTTCCCAAGAAATAGCGAAATTGGCAATTTTGGTTTCAATATGACCTTTAATTATTACTTGGGTGAAAATGAGTTGAAATATGGCGTTGATTTGCTGAATATGCGCACCGATTATTCCTATACCAATGATTATAATTATACATTGGGGTTCGATCAAAGCACAACAGAAATTGCTGCTTTTGCCAAATTTAAGTGGGTAATTGGTAATTTGATTCTGGATCCCGGAATTCGATTTACGAATTATTCCTCGCTTTCGGAAAGCGTTATTGAACCACGTGTGGGGATGAAATGGAGTCTGGCCGACAAATTCAGGATAAAAGCATCGGGTGGATTCTACTCACAGAACCTTATAGCCGCCAATAGCGACCGCGATGTGGTCAACCTGTTTTATGGATTTCTGTCCGCCCCAGAAAGCGAATTAACCTTCCGGGACGACGTAGTTAAGTCTAACCTTCAAAAATCCCGTCATGGGGTTTTCGGGTTTGAATATGACTTTTCGAATTTCTTAACAGCCAACATTGAGGCATACTACAAAGATTTTAACCAACTTATAAATGTTAACCGTAGTGTCAGGTATCCCAATGATACTTATTATATTGACAAACCGGCTTTGCTAAAGAAAGAATTAATTGTTGAAAATGGGAACGCCTATGGGCTGGACTTCCTGTTTAAATACAACCGGAACCAAATTTACTTCTGGGCGGTATATTCTCTGGGATTTGTCGAAAGGACAGGCGAGTTCATGAATCTGAATCAGGAAGTCTATGTTGCCGACTTTCCTCCACATTTTGATCGTCGTCATAATGTTAATCTTGTAGGATCCTATACTTTTGGAAAAGGCTTGCTATGGGAACTTTCCGGACGCTGGAACTTTGGTTCAGGATTTCCATTCACCCCCAACGGTGGTTTTTATGAGCAAATTACATTTCCGGATATCGACTTTGATTATGAAACAGCGCATGGCGATTTACAGCTTATTTATGGAAGAATTAACTCGAAACGTCTGCCCACCTATCACCGTCTGGACATCAACCTTAAAAGGACCATTGCCTTGCGGGGTGATGCCGAGCTTGTTTTTGACATTGGTGCAACTAACATTTATAACCGTAAAAACGTGTTCTATTTCCATAGAATTGAGAACAAAGCGGTCTATCAGTTACCCATCATGCCCAGTTTTGGTATGTCGTTATCATTTTAAAACAATCAACAGATCAAGCAATGCAAACCAAGTATGTTTTTGTTACCGGAGGGGTAACCAGTTCGTTGGGAAAAGGGATTATTTCAGCCTCGCTGGCGAAACTTTTGCAAGCACGTGGTTATTCAACAACCATTCAAAAGCTTGATCCGTACCTTAATGTCGATCCTGGAACACTCAATCCATACGAACATGGCGAATGCTTTGTTACCGATGATGGAGCAGAAACCGATCTTGATCTGGGCCACTACGAAAGGTTTCTGAATTCGCCCACATCACAGGCAAACAACGTTACCACAGGACGGATTTATCAAAACGTGATAGAGCGCGAGCGGCGTGGCGATTTTCTGGGCAAAACTGTACAGGTAATACCACACATTACCGACGAAATAAAAAGACGGATAAAGCTTTTGGGAACGAAAGAGAAATTCGATATAGTAATTACTGAAATAGGTGGCACCGTTGGTGATATCGAATCATTGCCATACATCGAGGCAGTGAGGCAATTACGTTGGGAGCTGGGCAGAAATTGTGTTTCTATACATTTAACCTACGTCCCTTATCTGGCTGCAGCCGGCGAATTAAAAACAAAGCCCACCCAACATTCGGTCAAAATGCTTCTGGAAGCAGGTGTACAACCCGATGTATTGGTACTCAGGACAGAAAGAAAACTTAACTCCGATATCCGACGTAAAGTAGCCCTTTTTTGCAATGTCGAGCCCACTTCAGTAATTGAATCCATTGACGTGAAGACCATTTACGAGGTTCCCATGAAAATGCTGGAAGAAAAGCTCGATTTGATTGTTATAGAAAAACTTGGACTAGACCCGGGCTCAGAACCGGAGTTGAAACCCTGGAAAACGTTCCTATCGAAACTCAGTAACCCCAAAAACATAGTTGATGTTGCCCTGATTGGAAAATATGTTGAACTTCCCGATGCGTACAAATCCATAGCCGAGGCGTTTATTCATGCAGGAGCGGTTCACGATTGCAAAGTCAATGTTCATTGGATTCACAGTGAATCTATTACCGAGCAAAATGTCAGAAAAAAACTGGAACATTGTAGCGGAATACTTGTTGCTCCGGGTTTTGGACATCGAGGAATTGATGGGAAACTGGTTGCCGTTCGCTTTGCCCGGGAAAACAACATACCATTTTTTGGTATTTGCCTGGGAATGCAGTGCGCGGTTATTGAGTTTGCCCGCAACGTCCTTAATTTAAATGATGCCCATAGCACCGAAATGGACGACAAAACCAGCAATCCCGTAATCGACCTTATGGCCGAACAAAAAAATATACTGGATCTAGGTGGAACCATGCGATTAGGAAACTATCCATGCAAAATTCAACCCGGCAGCAAAGCAAGCGAAGCCTATGGTTATGAACAGATTAACGAACGCCACCGTCACCGGTATGAATTCAACAACGCCTTTCTATACAAATTCATAGCCGCTGGCATGGTACCCACCGGAATTAACAACGACACAGGACTGGTAGAAATAGTAGAAATACCTAACCATCGGTGGTTTGTCGGAGTCCAATATCATCCTGAATATAAAAGTACAGTGATTAACCCGCATCCACTTTTTGTTGCATTGATTAAAAATGCACTACAATTCCAGCATGAAACCAAGAAGAAACAATAATTCAATAACAATCATTAAATACAGACAGGCATAAAATGGACAGAAACACAGTAATAGCATTGGTTTTGAGTGCTATTGTCTTACTTGGCTGGGGTTATTTCACCCGACCAAGCGAAGAACAAATTCAAAGGGCGCGTCAGGTGCGCGATTCTATTCAAAACGTGAATAACTTACGTGCCGCCGAAGCACTTAAAATTGAGCAGGAAAAAGCCTCACAAGTTGCACTTTCTGATGCAGAGACGAAGGAACAATCTGTTGCAGAATTACCTTATGGTTCTTTTAACACTGCTACAGAAGGCGAAAATCAGTTTTTCGAACTCGAAAACGAAAAAATGCTCCTGCGGATATCAAAACGTGGAGGACGCCCTTATCAGGTCAGATTAAAAGAATTCAAAACCTACGACTCATTACCCTTGGATATTTTTAGTGGTGACACAACCGTTTTTGGGTTAACCTTTATTGCACAGGGAGCAAACCAGCCTATCAGGACAAACAACCTTTTCTGGGAAAAATCGGAAGAGACGGAAACGGATAGCTCCACGACATTAAAACTTCGGTTATCGGTCGAACAGGACAAGTTTATTGAATACTCCTACACGTTAAAGCGTAACGATTATCTGGTTGATTTTTCGGTCGATATAGTTAACATGGCAAATGTTATTCGTAGTAATTATGTTACATTTGACTGGAGTTACTATATCCCACGTAGTGAGTTGTCACTGAAGTGGGAAAGACAGCGTAGTACAATCTATTATAAATATCTGGCAGGTGAAATTGATTATCTGAGCGAAACAGCCGATGACGATAAAAAATTGACGGAAAAGGTCAAATGGGTCGGCATGAAAACACATTTTTTCAGCACCATCATCCTGGCAAAAGAACACTTGAATGAGGTTCAGTTAAAGACGCGAACATTATCAAGCGACCGGCACGTAAAAGAACTGAGCATGAGTACCTATATGCCCTATTCGGCATCAGCAAAAGAGTCACATGGTTTTTCTTTCTACTTTGGCCCCAACAAAATTTATCAATTGGAGACATACGAACAAGGCTACGAAAAAATGATACCGCTGGGATGGGGGATTTTCCGCTGGATGAACCGTTATGTCATCATCCCTATCTTTGATTTTCTGAACCGCTTCATTGGAAATTATGGGATTATCATTCTTCTTTTAACCATAATTATTAAGATCGTAATTTTCCCTCTTACCTACAAATCGTACCTCTCAACGGCAAAAATGAAAGTGCTGAAACCCGAGATTGACGAGATAAACGGCAAATTTCCAAACCGGGAGGACGCCATGAAAAAACAACAAGCCATAATGACGTTGTACAAAAAGGCCGGCGTTAGTCCCATGGGTGGTTGTTTACCAACATTGCTTCAAATGCCTATTCTAATTGCTATGTTCACCTTTTTCCCCTCGGCATTCGAGCTTCGTCAGCAGGGATTTTTGTGGGCAGCCGACTTAAGTACCTACGATTCAGTGCTAAGCCTTCCGTTCACCATTCCATTTTATGGTGACCATGTCAGCCTTTTCTGTCTTTTGATGGCAATAACTAACATCATTTACGTTAAAATTGGCGACCAATCAGCCATGGCATCCAGCTCAATGCCCGGAATGAAAACCCTGATGTACATGATGCCTATAATGATGTTGTTCATTTTCAACGATTATGCATCAGGGCTTAGCTATTATTACTTCCTGTCATTGGTTATTACCATTGCACAAACCATGGTATTCCGGAATTTGGTCGATGACAAGGCATTGCATGCTCAAATTCAAGCAAATAAGGCAAAACCAGTATCGAAGTCTAAATTTCAGAAACGTTTAGAAGAAGCCGCAAAAAAACGTGGCTATCAACTTCGAAAGTAATTGAATTTGCAACATAAACAAAGAGGATGTCTAAAAAGTCCCCGATTTGTCATTGCGAACGCAGTGAAGCAATCTAATGAGCCTGATAATAAGTTGATTGCTTTGTCGTTCCTCCTCGCAATGACGTCGATTTATGACTTTTTGGACAGCCCCTTTTTCATGAAAAAACTTCTCAATTATGCGCTGACACTATAACATTCATAAAAAGCTTCAATTGCTGCCCGATGGGATGCCTGCTGAAAGTTCTCTGAAAGCCATGCCTGCAATTCATCGACCTGCTCGGGAGTTAGCCAACGTAAAGACTTGCGAAGTTCTTTGGCAAAAAGGTCTGGGTAGTTTTGTAAATTTGCCAATAACAGTTTTTGGTGTTCTAACATAGCTATTTGATTTAGTGTTGCTAAGTTACTAAACGCACAAAGGCCATGAAAGAGTATAAATACCTGTTTATTGAATCCGGTTTTAACGTAATTTTAACTACGCTGTTGTGTTAACTCCTTGAGCAAGAACACACCAGTAATGCTGTTCGGGTTTTGAGCTACTTCTTCGGGGGTTCCGCTTGCAATGATACGGCCACCTTCGCTGCCACCTTCGGGGCCAATATCAATAATATAATCTGCCGATTTAATAATGTCTAGATTATGCTCTATTATAATCACGGTGTTTCCTTTTTCGACTAGCTCATTGATCACTTCCAGGAGTACTTTTACATCCTCGAAATGAAGACCTGTGGTCGGTTCATCAAGAATGTACAATGTATTTCCGGTGCTTGGCCTGGCCAATTCTGCTGAAAGCTTTATGCGTTGCGACTCTCCCCCACTCAAGGTTGTGGACGGCTGTCCCAGCTTTACATACCCGAGGCCAACCTTTTGAATGGTCTTCACTATTTTTCTTATCTTGGGGATATTGTCAAAGAACTCAACCGATTGATTTATTGTCATTTCCAACACATCATTGATACTCTTTCCCTTATAGCGTATCTCGAGTGTTTCACGGTTATACCGTTTTCCACGACAATCTTTGCATTCAACATAGACATTGGGCAAGAAGTTCATTTCAATGGTTTGTACGCCGGCACCTTTGCAGGTTTCGCACCGACCACCTTTAACATTGAACGAGAAACGACCCGGTTTATAAGCTCTTATATTTGATTCGGGTAACTGGGCAAATATATTCCTAATTTCGTTGAACACGTTGGTATAAGTTGCAGGATTGCTTCGCGGTGTTCTTCCCAATGGACTCTGATCCACTTCAATAACCTTATCAATGTGCTCAATTCCGGATATTGATTTATACGGAAGTGGATCTTTTAAAGCATTGAAAAAGTGGGCATTCAGAATAGGATGCAATGTTTCATTTATCAAACTTGATTTGCCACTACCGCTTACACCCGTGACGCAGATTAATTTTCCAAGGGGAATTTCAACGTCCACATTTTTCAGGTTGTGACCCGTTGCGCCGTTTAGAACAATTGATTTGCCATTTCCCTTTCTTCTTGTCTTGGGGATGGAAATCTGACGAACTCCATTCAGATATTGTGCTGTAACAGAGTTACTTTTAATTATTGTCTGCAAGTCTCCAGCCGCACAAATTTGCCCTCCCTTCCTGCCTGCTCCGGGGCCAATATCAACCACGTAGTCAGCCGATTCTATCATTTCCTTGTCGTGTTCAACAACAACAATGCTGTTTCCCATGTCGCGCAGCAACTTTAGCGAGTTAATCAGTCGAATGTTATCACGTTGATGGAGGCCTATGCTGGGTTCGTCAAGAATATACAAAACATTAACAAGCTGTGCCCCAATCTGAGTAGCCAGCCTGATGCGCTGGCTTTCGCCGCCTGACAGGGTTTTCGATCCCCGGTTAAGGGAAAGATAGTTCAACCCAACATCTAACAAGAATCCTATCCGGTTGCTAATTTCTTTTAAAATATCTTCGGCAATTTTTTGCCTTCTTGGGCTCAACCTTTCTTTCAACCCTGAAAACCAGGCCGATAATTCGGTCATATCCATTGCACAGAGCTCGGCAATGTTTTTGTCATCAATTTTAAAATTTAATGCCTCGTTTCTCAATCGCGAGCCGTTGCACTCGGGACAGGTAATCTCCTTGAAAAACCGTCGCGCCTGACGCTCCTCGTTTTCGTCTTCAGTTTGTTGATTAAGAATTTCAACAATACCCTGGAAGCTAAGGGTATAATCTGAAAAGGAACCTAGCGGCGTTTGCTCTAGTTTTATGGGATAGTCAACACCATATAAGATTGCATCGACAAATTCCTCGGGCAAATCCTTCAACGGTGTATTTATGCTGGTTTTAAATTTCTTTGCCAAAGCTTCAATTTGCCAGAATATTATGGAAGGCTTATATTTGCCTAACGGAGCAATAGCCCCCTGGTGAATAGTCAGGTTTGGATCAGGAAAAACCTTGTCGTAATCGAATTGCGATATTTCTCCCAACCCTTTACAGCGTGGACATGAACCAACAGGTGTATTGAACGAGAACGTGTGTGGTTGTGGTTCGTCATAAGATGTTCCTGTGTCTGGACACATTAGGTGTTTAGAATAGTGTTCAATCTCATCACTATCGGGAAAAGCAACCATCATAATCCCTTTTCCTTGCTCAAGAGCAGTCTTGATTGACCGTTTCAATCGGGGATCATCCTGTTTAATAACTGCTTTATCAATTACAATCTCAATATTGTGAACGCTGTACCTATCGAGCTTCATACCCGATGTAATTTCCTGAATTTGTCCATCAACACGAACATGCAGGTAACCTTTCAACCTTATTTGTTCGAACAGCTCTCTGTAGTGCCCCTTGCGTCCTCTGATAATTGGAGCTAAAATATACACTTTACGGTCAAGAAATTTGCTAATAATTAAATCAACAATCTGATCTTCAGTATATTTTACCATTATTTTACCTGTACTGGGCGAATAAGCATCGCTAACACGGGCAAAAAGCAGGCGCAAAAAATCATAGATTTCGGTTACGGTACCCACCGTTGAACGGGGATTTTTATTGACGGTCTTTTGTTCAATACTAATTACGGGGCTTAATCCTGTGATTCTATCAACATCGGGTCTTTCCAGTACACCCAGATATTGCCGGGCATAGCTGGGAAAGGTTTCTATATAGCGCCTTTGTCCCTCGGCATAAATAGTATCAAACGCCAACGACGATTTTCCACTCCCGCTTAGACCCGTTATAACCGTTAGTTTATCGAGGGGAATAGTAACGTCAACATTCTTCAGGTTATGCACCCGCGCTCCATAAACAGAAATATTTTCAGCAAAATCTAAATTATCGTGCTGGTTTTGTTCGGGGTTTATCATGATCAATTGAAAAAAACGTACTGATTTACAATTCAATAAAGAAGATGCGTGTAATTGTGCCTATAATTAACATTGGGCAATTCAATACTGTATTTCTTATTTCCTTTAATGGTGAGTGAATTTGTACGCAACCAGGGGTTAAAATACTTCAATTCGCGATAGGTCAATCCTCTGTCTTGTGCCCATTGAGCCAGGTTGGATATTGTTTCAGTGACTATAACCTGATCCGTACCAATATACGGATACATATCCTCGTAATCAATAAAATAACCATACCGCTGCGGATCGGCTAAAATCAATTTAAAGGCTAAAATCCTAAAAACATAGCGTTCCGTTTCTTCGGGCAATAGCAGGGAATAATAATTTTCGTGCTTTTGTAGTTCTATCTGTCTGTTCAAAACGTTCCTGCCGCAATTGTATGCTGCTGCAGATAACGTCCACGAGTTGTATTTTTCAAACAACCATTTGAAATAGCGACAGGCTGCCTCTGTTGATTTTCTCCAATGAAAACGCTCATCAACCTCGTTGTTTATTTCCAGTCCGTATTCTTTGGCTGTCCCTTCAAGGAATTGCCAGAACCCTGTTGCTTTTGCCGGAGAAACAGCATTGGCAAGACCACTTTCTATAAGCGGAATATATTTTAAATCTTCAGGCAAACCGCTGTCATCTAAGATTTTGCTAATTTGGGGGAAATATCGGTTAGCCCTTTTTAACGATATTATGGTATTGGAATGCCAAAAAACATTGACTGCCAGCTCTCTTTCGAGCCTTTCGCGAACATCAAAATATTTTAAAGGAACCTCTTCGTTGGCAAATGTCAGGAATGAGGGCATTGGCAAAGAGATAACTTTTTGATTCTCGGATTTTTCTGTGGTGGTTTCGTATTCTATCTCAGAATTGTGCGAATCTGATTTCTGCAGAATAATTTTGAATGAAAACACCAGGCCCGTAAACATCAGACCTGAAACAATAGCTAACAAAGCTCTACGCATTCTTTGATCTTCCTTTTGGTTTTACAATTCGTGTAGTAGAATACAACACTATAAACACTAAAAGTGGCCACAGGGCAAAAAGAACCAATTCCTGGCGGGTTGGGTTTTTAATAACGAATACCAACCATGCTGCCAGCCCTAATGACACGGTGGTTATACCTATCATAATTAATGCCACACCCCTATCGCCGAACCCCAAATAAGAAAGAAAATGGGTTGTATGATCCTTTCCGCCAACAAAGGGCGAATTTCCTTTCAGCAACCTGTTGATACTTACTGTAGTTGTATCGGTAATAGGTACAGTAAACAACAGCCAAATCAAAAGCAGTGGGGTAAAACCCGGATGAGTCAAACTATGAGCCGGTATATTCCAAATGAAAAGGATACCGGAAATTGACAACAATGCACCCAGAAACATGGAGCCATTGTCGCCCATGTACATTTTAGAAGGATGCCAGTTAAATATCAGGAAACTGCCAACACTGCTGATGGCTGAAACTAATATAACAAGATAAAACCAAATCTCTGCGTGGTTTTGACCAATCACAACAAATAACAAAAATGTGAAAATCATAACAGAAACGCTGGATGTAATGGCATCCATATTATCGAGCATGTTGACACTGTTCATAACGCCAACCACCCAAAGTATTGTCAACAAGTAGTTTAGAGTTGGATTCTCGAAAATTTTAATGTAAATATCAAAGTTAATAAGGAGCAATGCGCAGGCAAACTGGGCTGATGATTTAAAGAAGGGACTGGAGTTTAGCAGGTCATCGGCTAAACCTATTAAAAATGAGATGGTAACCACCAATATAATCCCCACACCGATGTTGTTGGTCAGAAAATCGCCTTTAAAAAGAACAACATAGTTAATGATACCAAAAATAAACAAACTGAAGAATGTAATACCCCCTAAAATAGGTTTCGATTGCGTTTCCCACCGTATTCCCGTTACATTAGCTTTTCGGATATTGTATTTTTGTGTAGAGCTAATCAGATAACGGTGCAATAGAAACCCCAAGAGAAAGGAGTATCCAGAATATAAAATAATAAGTATTATTTTTTCCATAGCAAATCTGTTATTTTTTTACCAAAGTTTTGCCGAACGTAGTTTTCTAAGCCATTTTGAAGGAATAAAGTCCTCTTCATCAGTGTAGTATCCGTAACCATACCCATATCCGTATCCATAGCCATAACCATACCCGTAGGTAGTTTTGCGGTGACGGCGAAAATCGACCCCATTGAATACAATAGAAATGTTCGACAGTTTTTTCTCTTCAATCAAGCTGTTTACGTTTTGAATAAAACTACGTTTCGAAATTCCAGATTTAAAAACATAAACAGGGTAACTGGCTCTTTGTAAACTTATTAGTGCATCTGTCACAATCCCAATAGGGGGTGTGTCAATAACAATAATGTCATAGACTTCTTCCATTTCGTCTAAAATTTCCTCCATTCTGTCGCTAAAAGCCAACTCGGCAGGATTTGGTGGTACTGGCCCGGCTGTAATATAGTCGAGGCCTGCAAGGTCACTTTGACGAACACAGTCTTGCCATTTGTCCTTGTTACAAATAATGGTGCTCATACCCCTCTCATTATCAACATCGAAACCAATATGCAACCTCGGTTTTCGTAGATCCATATCCAGGATAATAACTTTTTTCCCACTAATGGCCTGAATACCTGCAATATTAATTGCCACAAAGGTTTTACCTTCACCAGATATAGTCGATGATACTGCGACAATTTTTGAACCTCTTCCTTGCGACAAAAATTGCAAGTTCGATCGAATATTCCGGAATGACTCCGTAAACATGGAATTTGGGCGTTTATCAACCAATAATTGCGATACTGGCACTTTCTTTTTGTAATTGGGGACAATTCCAATAACAGGAGTATTTGTATATAACTTTATTATCTCGGGTGAAATAATATCGTCAAAAAGAAGATATCGGGTAATTAACAAAATAAAGACCGACAGTAACCCAAGGATAATGACTACTGAAAAAACCTGTGTTTTGTTTGGTGAAATTGGCATCAAAGGTACAGCTGCTTTTTCAAGTACCGTACTGCCGGGAACATAGCTGGCCTGATTGATCATGTACTCGGCTTTTTTCTGGATCAACTGGTGGTAGAACCCTTCGTTAATGCTGTACAAACGTTGAAGTTTGGCATATTCAATCTCGTTGTAGCCCGTTTCCGAAAACATTTTCTTTTCAAAATCATCCATTTGATCTTTTAAACTTTGATTTCTCTGTTCAAGTCTGGAAATGGCGGAATTTAAAAAATCAACCAATTGCCTTTTATATGATGCTATTTGTGTATCAATTTTGGCTATTCTCTGGTTATTTTGTGTGACTTCGTACAACATGTTATTTCGTTCCTGCATCAATCTTTGCAGATTGCTCATCATGGTGTTGACAATGGGTTCGCTTTTTGATCCGGTCAACATGGCTAACATCTCATAGACATTGGCCTCAGGATTGTCCTTTAATTCTGTTCTGATGTGAGACAGGGTCATGATCTCAAACTCCAGAGAAATGATTTCGTTTTCGATCTCGGTCAATCGACTTGAAAATACTGAGAAGGGTGACTCAAATTTCGATTTATCTTTAATATTGTATTTCTTTTTAAAATCATGGATTTCTGATTCGGCTATATCCAAATTTTTATAGACCGTATTTAACTGGTTATCAATAAATTTAAGAATATTTTGTACGCTCTCGCTCCGCTTCTCAACGTCGTACTTTTGAAAAACATCGGCTATTACATTGACAACTTCGGCTGCTTGTGAGGCATTGTTGGACAAATAGCTAATTTCAATTGTTTGTGTTTGTTGGCTTAAAATCCTGATGGTTAAATTATCCAATATCTCATTTTCAATGCCAAGAGGATTGGAAATATGAAAAAAATACTTATTGGTTGGCTCAATGGCTTGCATTTGCTCAATGGCCTGAAAATTTTGCAGAATAATCCGATATTGGTTTCTGCCAATCGAAAACCACTTTCCAGTCTGACCTTTGTATTCAAAAACCCTGTCAGCGTGATCATACCATACCCGGCACGAATCAATAGAATAAAAGTGCACAAACAGGGGCATTTCATAAATATAGGAATCACTAATTTTGCTTTCAACAATAAATGGGGTCGAGCGGTAGAGTTCTGTGTTCAGGAAAGTTCCTTTAACAAAATACCGGGTTTCAAAGGCCAAATGCGCCATACATTTTTTTATAAACTCTTTTGACCGCATTAATGTTATGGTTTTTCCCAGGTTACGGGTATCTTCGCCATACACTTCGCCCAATTTGAGCAGACGGTTGGGATTTTCCTCATCGGTCATTTGCATAACTGATTTCGCAAGGTAAACTGGTGGAGTGTAACGCAGGTAAACCAAACCAGAACCGACTGCGAGTATGAAAAGCAGAATGACAGGAATGATTGACTTCCTGATAATCATTAGAAATAAAACAGGATCGAAAGTTTCGTTTATGATAGGGATTTTTTTATTGACCATTGGTAGTAAGATTTATTACAAGTAGAATGGTTGATAGTAGTGCCAAATAAGGTGTTAATTCATTCATAACCCGCCGAATGTATCTTGGACGGCTTTCAACGTAAATAATATCGTTGGCTTCTAACTGTAAATTTGTTCCTCTGAGATCATTCAATGTTCGTATATTGTATAAGAACACTTGTGGTTCGGTGGCCGGATTTCCCCTTATTACTTTTATTTGATATGCTTTGTCCGAGTCTGACAATCCGCCCGATTGAGCTATGGCTTCAAGAAGTGTAAGGTTCTCTTCGGGGATGTTCAACACCATGCCCACTTCTCCACCTCCTTTGAACAGATAAACTCTACGATTTATAACCTGCAGGAGCACGAATGGATTTTGATAGTGTTTGGAATATAATTCCTCGAGGTTTTTCTCAGCCTGTCGGATTGTTTGTCCTGCCAGATTTATCCTGCCTAGCGTTGGTAGTTTAACCAAACCATCGAATTCGACCATAAAATCAAGTTCACCTTTGGTATTTTGAAGGTTCATGTTTTCACTGATAGAAATCATGCGATAACCGTCATTGGTGGAAATGCTCACGCGTATTTTATCATAAGGCTTTATTCGATACTCTACTTCCGATTGTTTGAATTCGGAGTATTGAAAATCAGGATCGGTGGATAGGATTTTATTGGGTTGCAGCACTCTGCAACTGGAAACAATCAGGGATGCTCCTGCAAGAATTAGAATTGTAGAATATTTTCGTAAAAACATAAAGGACAAATTTCTCAAAGGTAAGCATATTTCAGCTATTTACAGGTATTTTTACCTACTTAGATAGCAGGTTTGTGTAAAGATTTGCAACGTCGGTCACAAGACGTTTGAAATCAAACACCGATAAAACCTTTTTTTTACCTTTTTGGGCCATTTCTATTCGCAGGTTTTCATTTTGTGACAATTCCAAAATTCGTTGTACAAAAAGGGACTCATCGTTAACGTCTGTCAGAAAGCCATGCTCGCCATCGGAAACAAAATCGGCAATACCGCCAACATTGGTAGAAACAACAGGAACACCGGCAGCCAGTGATTCTATTAAACTTACCGGAGTGCCCTCATTCAAAGAGGTTAATACAGAAATATCGGCTCCGGCATAGACGTTCTCTACCTCACGAATCCATGAAGTAAATATAACCTTAGCACGAGGTTGCCCATTTTCGGGCGTGGAAATAGAAAGCCCCAGGTTTGATGCCTCTTTTTCAATGTCGTGGCGGGTTTCTCCATCGCCAACAATCATGAACCGAATTTTATTTTCAGGTTGTAAATCATTGATTTTTCGAACAATACGAAGAAACATCGTATGGTTTTTGATGGGGGCTAAACGACCAACTATTACTACTAATATTTCATCGTTGGTAATGTCATGTTGCTGACGAAACAATACTCGTTTTGTTTCCTGATCAATCGAAAATCTGTGTAAATCAAAGCCCAAGGGTATTATGTGTGCTTTCTTTTCAGGAACGATTTTGAATTGTTGGCAAAGTTCTTTTTTCTGCAGTTCACTGATAACTATTATAGCGTTGCTCTTTCGGGCAAGAAAACGTTCTATTGACTTGAAAACAAAGGTTTTTAATGGTGAAAAATAACTATGGAAAACATGACCATGATAGGTGTGTACTATAACCGGAACGCCAGATAGCAGCGCGGCAATACGTCCTAAAGTGCCTGCTTTCGAGGCATGTGTATGGACTATATCGGGTTTGTACTCTTTAATTATTTTTCGTAACCGAAGAAAAGCGCGCCAATCATTTAACGGGTGGATAGAACGGCGCATCTCCCCGATAATTTCGCCCTTAACGCCAATGCTTTCAAGAATGAATAAGCTGTCGGCTTCGCTTTCTTCGTTTGGCCCACCAATAAGCCTTGTTTCAAAATTATCGGGTAGAAGTTTTGTCAAATACCCGGCATTGTAGGTTGGCCCGCCCAGGTTAAAACGGTTGATTATTCTAAGGACTTTATACATTGACTTATGCTTCAAAATACTTTTTATACCAATGTTGAAAAACCAACAGTGCCCAAAGTTTCGCAGGAGTGTCGCCAACATAGGGGCTAAAAAGCTGTTTTTTAAGACTTTCTGTCACAGTTGGATTGAATATTCCCTGTTCGGTCACATATTGTTTAGAAAGATAATTGTTGTCAATAGCCTGGAACATTTCGCCACGCAACCAAGCCGTTAAAGGAACTTCGAAGCCTTTTTTAGGACGGGTGAAAAGTTCTTGAGGCAACTGTGTTTTGTAGGTATCTTGTAAAATGCGCTTTCGGGTTTGACCGAGAACCTTAAAGGAATCTGGCAACGAAAGGACATGCTCAACCACGCGGTAGTCAAGGAACGGAGGGCGAACCTCGAGAGAATTTGCCATGGACATTAAATCGACTTTGGGTAACATATCTCCGTGCAAAACCATTTGCAAATCAGCCTTTGTTATTTCACCAAGCGATTCATGTCTGTCAAGTTTGTGTGTTGTCTTATCAATGTAATCGAAGTAACCGGAATTATTATAGTCTCCCATAAGCAACTTTGAAACCTCTTTCCCGGAGGATATTGAAGCCCATCGGACATATCTTTCTGCAGGGCTTAATGATAGTCCATAGGAAAATTTTGCCCACTGCCGAGCCTTATCGCCAAAACTGCTGTTCCGTGTTTGGGGAAGTGTGCGTAAAATGGGATAAGAAAGTTGCGCCGCAAACCTGTATTTTTGAAACTTAATAGCTCTGGCATGAGCCAAATGTTTCCGGTATCCGGCAAACAACTCGTCAGCACCATCGCCGGAAAGGGCAACGGTAACATGTTTCCGGGTTTCGCGCGATAAAATATTTACTAAAATGGCACTGCTGTCAGCAAAGGGCTCATCAAGGTAATCAAGGACAGCGGGAAGGATATCCAGCAAATCACGGTTTGTTACTTCAATGGTTTGATGATTGGTTTTCAAGTGACTAGCTGCCAACTTTGCCCATTTTGTTTCATCGAAATACGGGTTGTCGGGAAATCCGATGTTGAAAGTCATCAAATCGGGCTTATGGCGTGCAGCAATGGCGGCTATAACCGAAGAATCAATGCCTCCGCTGAGAAAACAACCTAAGGGTACGTCGGATATTAAACGTAATTGAACGGCATCGTCGAGCAGGGAATCCAATGTCTTGCAAGCTTCATTATAATTGGATGAATAGGTTGCTGGTTCCGGCAATTTATACCATTTCTGGATGGTGATATTTCCTTTTTCAGAAATCAACACATGTCCCGGCGGTAATTTGTGGACATTTTGTATGATACTATCGAAACCGGGGATATAATTATGGACGAAATATCCATACATAGCACTCTGGTTCAAACTCTTAGGTATATCATATTTCAAAATGGCCTTCATTTCTGAAGCAAACACAACGCGGTTGTTGTCCACATGGTAGAGCAACGGCTTAATTCCATATCGGTCGCGGGCAATTATCAGAGTATCTTCAAGTTTGTCATAAATAGCAAAAGCAAAGAAACCGTTTAAGTGGTTCAAAAACTCCAATCCCATTTGGTGATACATGGTAAGAATTACCTCGGTATCTGATTTTGATTTGTACGGATAACCAAAATAATGCTCAAAAAAATCTCGATATTCCTGAAAATTAAAAATTTCGCCATTAAAAACAATGGTGTATTTTTCTTCTAAATCGGTAAAAGGCTGCGAAGCTGCCCCACTTAAGTCAATGATTGACAGTCGTGCATGTCCAAGGATAGCATTTCCGTGATGTTCAACACGTTGCATATCAGGGCCACGTAAAAGCATGGCATCCACCGCACTTTGAACCTTGGCAGTGTCAGTAGGATTAATTTCTCTAAAAAAATGGGCTCCGGTTATTCCGCACATCAGTTCATAGACTTAGAAAAAGGGGCAAAAAAGGAGACAAAAACGTCATGTTTAACAGAAACACACAATCGTGTTAAAGGTTCATACGGCTCCTTTTCAGAGGAAAAATAGGACAAGGGAACCCCAAAAATCCTGTTTTTTTCGAGCTCTGCTGAAGTTACATTTAATACAGCATAGATACCAATAGGATCCCGGTCTGGATATAATTCACTCGCCAATAGCTTATTTTCCTTTAACCATGCTATGTTTTTTCTAATATGCTCGACAGTAATCTTTTTGTATTCATTAACTATTTGATTTCCTGTTTGGGTTTCGAGCAACAACCGGATAATCTCCTGACCTGCCACATTAACACCGTTGCTGCAATAAAGCAGGTTTTTGGAGGCTTCGCGGATAAAAGCGGCGTTTGAATTGTGCATAAAACCTGTCCTGTATCCACTTAAACCTATTGATTTGCTGAAACTTTCGACTATAATAACGTTCTCGAGAGAGAGCAGGCGCCGATACAGCGAGTCTTCTGAATTTGTAAAAAGGTACCGGTAAGGTACATCAAAAATAACGGGGGTTCCCAGGGAATCAAGTTTGTATATTACTTCAAGCAAAACGGAATCCTCAGTTTTATCACCTAAAGGGTTGCCAGGATCGCTTATAATGACTGCTGTATGATCAAGAGTTGGAACTTTTTTTAGCAAATCGGCAAAATTGTCGTAAACACAGTGCTGCAAGCGATTGGTGATAGTGAGCATTTTATAGGTTCCCCAAAAGAATTTTGGTGTCATTACATGACTAACATTCAATGTTTTGAGTGCTAAAAAGAGGCCGTTTGTTCCACCGGCGGTAATTAGTATATTGGCAATATCAGCCCTACCGGCAAAATAGTGATTGCTGATGGCCTGGCGAAATTCAGGCCTTCCGGCACTACCCGGGTAATGTTGCAGCAAAGGCTGATTAAAATTGATATCTCGGGCAACAGCATTGACATCCAACGAAGTAACATTATTAACGCCGGCATGCAGCAACAACATGGGTTCTCCTGTCATTTCCTGCATTTTACGGGCACGGTTGCCTATTTCAATAATGGTGGACACGGGTGCTCCGGTGGGACAAATTTCCATGGTCAGTTTTTTTTTTGAAATGCAAATATAACTATTTATGGTGGAACTTAAGAAACTAGAATTTTCCATAACAACCGGACATTAACACATCATTAACAAATTCAAGTCAAATATTATGGCTACCTATAGTCCGATTAATTTAAAAACCAAAAAATTATGGAATCGAAATTTACAGTACAAGAGACGTTTATGAATGCTATCAAGTTGGGAATGATGAATTTTCTCTCGTTAATTGGATGTATAATACTTTGGGCATTAACAATTTGGATACCCTACTTAAATGTTGGAACAACCATTGCCCTTATAACTCTTCCGGCAAAAATGAGTCAAGGGATGATAATTTCTCCGACCGAAATATTTGATGGAAAATACCGCAAATACATGGGCGAATTTTTCTTAGTAACCGGGTTGAAAGCGATGGCAACATTTCCTGCGTTTTTATTTTTGGTTATCCCTGGTATGGTTTTGTCCAATGCCTATTCGTTGGCAACCTTGTTGGTTATTGATAAAGGCATTAACCCGTCCGAGTCCTTAAGCATAAGTAACAGAGTAACGTTGGGATACAAATGGAAAATTTTCTTTACAAATCTTCTTTTGAATCTTGCTTTGATTGTTACAGGTTCTGTCTTAAGCCGAATTCATCCGTTTTTGTCCTTGTTGGTTTTGCTAGTTTACATGCCCATTGCTTTTGGTGCCAATGTTTTTATTTACGGAAAACTTACAGAAGATATTCCTTCGTTGGACTAGAACACAGATACGATCACAAAAAAGCGGTTTGAAGCCTTTTCAGACCGCTTTTTTTTCAACATAAACAAATCTATTTTGTTTATTGCAAAACCACACGACTATGAAAACCTCTCTGGCACTACTTATTACCATTTTATTTTCGAGTCTCCTAACTGCTCAAAAGCCAAACCCTTCCTACGATTCGACGTTAGCAAAATCCTATGGCGCTGATGACTACGGAATGAAAAGTTACGTACTGGTTATACTAAAAACCGGAACAAACAAAACCACGGATAAAGTCCTTATTGACAGCCTTTTTGCTGGACATTTAAAAAATATTGGCCAATTAGTTCAGCAAAACAAATTGATTGTTGCCGGTCCGCTAGGCAAGAACGAAAAAAATTATAGGGGTATCTTCATTCTGAACATAAAGTCGATAGAAGAAGCTGCCGCAATTTTAGAAACCGACCCGGCCATTAAAGAAAAACTATTGGAAGCCGATATTTACAGTTGGTATGGTTCAGCGGCACTGCATGAGTACATAAAGGTTTCGGAAAAAATCTCAAAGTATTCATTTTAAGACTTCTAGCTAAGATCGTGTTTCAAAATACCAAATTCCAGCTATCACCGCAATTTGCCGATACACGCATTTTTTTCGATTAAAACGAAATTTTTATTTTTTTCACAGAGAATTTTTATATCTTTGCCATCGCAAAATCGGGATGTAGCTCAGCCAGGTTTAGAGTACGCGTCTGGGGGGCGCGGGGTCGCTAGTTCGAATCTAGTCATCCCGACCAAATAAAACCCTCAAATAACCAATGCCCCGCCACAAGTGAGGCATTTTTTATAATCATCCCATGGTAAACCTTGATATTGATATTCAACAATTTGACTATCCCCTACCTGATGACAAAATTGCCAAATACCCACTTCCTGAGCGGGATAAATCCAAATTATTGATTTACAATAACGGCAGGATAATTCAGGAGCAGTTTCAGAATATTGCCCAACATTTACCACCTAATTCGCTGTTGGTTTTTAACAATACGAAAGTCATTGCTGCACGCCTTTTTTTCAGGAAAGAAACGGGCGCACAAATCGAGATTTTTTGTCTGGAGCCCAACAACCCGTCAGACTTTGGTCAAGCTTTTGCCACACACGGTCACTGTCAATGGAACTGCTGGGTAGGTAATCTGAAAAAGTGGAAATCAGGGGCTATTTGTCTTGATATTGAGATTAATGGAAAAAAAGTAAGCATACAGGCCAAACTTATCGAGAAACGAGAAACCTATAACGTTGTTTCCTTTCAATGGCCCAATAATTATAGCTTTGGTGAAATTCTTGATCATGCTGGTAAAATACCTATTCCACCTTATCTAAACCGCGAAAGCGAAGACAGCGACAAAAAAACGTATCAAACCATATTCGGAAAGGTTGACGGATCGGTGGCTGCACCCACGGCAGGACTCCATTTTACAGAGAACGTGTTAACTTCAATTGACAACAAAAACATTGTAAGAGAAGAAGTTACACTACATGTTGGAGCTGGCACATTCAAGCCCGTATCGAGCAACTCGGTGCAGGAACATACCATGCACAGCGAATTTTTCACGGTTTCGAAAACGTCGCTTGAAAGCCTTAAAATGAATCTCGGAAACATAATAGCCGTGGGAACCACCACTGTAAGAACGCTGGAGAGCCTTTATGTTATTGGAAAGCAAATAGTAAACGGAACAAAACCAAACAATCACCATTTTGCGGTTACCCAATGGGAACCATATGCAAACACACAACCAATGCATGTTGAAGATAGTCTCGACGCAATATTGAATTATTTGACAGTAAATAAGTTAGAACAATTGTCGGCAACTACATCCATTATGATTGTGCCTGGGTATGAACACAAATTGGTAAAGCACCTGGTAACCAATTTTCACCAGCCACGAAGTACGCTTTTGCTTCTGTTGGCCTCGTTTGTGGGCAACGACTGGAAAAAAATGTACGATTTTGCCCTTGGTCACGATTTTCGTTTTCTCAGCTACGGAGATAGTTGTCTGATTCTACGATAGAACATCAATTGCGTCGTATTTCAATCGACTCTTATCATATGTTTATAATTTTTCGGTTTACGGCCATATGGAACTTCATGCCGACTTT
>JBBISE010000020.1:0-34074 GCA_037441445.1 Salinivirgaceae bacterium | reverse complement strand
CGGGAACTATTATTGTATGGTACTTTGGCGGCCTGAAAATTTAACGAACTATTGATATTATATTGGTCTTAATACCTTATCTACCCCGTTTATTTTCTTTAATTTTGGCATAACATTTTTTAGGTCTTCTGTACTTCTGACATACAATTCAATGGTTCCCTCGAATATCCCATCATGCGAATAGAAATTTATTGACCGTATATTGATGCTCAATTCTTTGCTCAATATGGTTGTAATATCGTTCACCAAGCCCAATCTGTCAATTCCGCTTAGCTTTAACTCTGATAAAAAAGCTTTTTGTTCTTTGCTAAACCAATCAACCTCAACTATTTTATTTCCAAATTGCGACGACAGCTTTATGGCCTCAGGACAATTTATATGGTGAATGATTATTGTATTTCCTTGCATTTTAAATCCTTGAACTGGATCTCCGGGCAAAGGACGGCAACAATTTGCCATGGAATAGTCCTCTTTTGTGGTAGCGGATTGCGATTCCGATTTTTTTGTACTGTTTTCCTTGCTTCGAATTGTCCAAAACAAGATCTTCTTTTCAGGGGTATTTTGCCGAAGGATTTTTTTTAACGTTTCTAAGTTTAACTCTGTTTGAGCAATCTGTGCCAAAGCATATTTATCATCTTTTTCTGGAGCAATTTGAAAGTGCATTTTTACTTTTTCAAGAATTCTTGGGGTTATGCTCAATTTTAATTCATCCAGCATTTTTTTCAGCAAATCTCTTCCTGTTGTTGCCTGCTCATCAATCTCCTGGTTAAGGGACTTTTTTAAATAGTTACGGGCTTTTGCAGTTTTAACAATTTCCAACCAATTGGGCTGGGGTTTTTGTTTCTGCGAGGTCAAAATTTCAATCTGGTCGCCATTTCTGAGTTTGTAGTTTAAAGGCATGTTTAAGTGATTGACTTTGGCGGAAATAGCCTTGTGCCCAATATTTGGGTGAACAGCAAAGGCAAAGTCAAGGGCAGTTGCCCCATAGGGGAAAGAATAATTATCGCCTTTGGGTGTAAAAACAACAATTTCCGATGTAGTCAAAGCCGATTTTACCGATTCAACAAAATCAATGGCATCGGGGTCGGCTTTTCGCATTGTTTCCCGAATGAAATTCAACCAGCTTTCCAAACTACGTTCATTTGTCTGGTTTCCTTTGTATTTAAAATGGGCTGCATATCCATATTCGGCCACCTCGTCCATTCGCCGTGTCCTGATTTGAACTTCAACCCACTTTCCCCCCGGTCCCATGACGGTAGAATGCAATGCTTCGTACCCGTTCTCTTTGGGTGTGGTAACCCAGTCGCGGAGCCTGTCAGGACGTGGCGTATAGATGTCAGTAACAACCGAGTATATTTTAAAACACTGTTCTTTTTCGCTCCCGTCATTTTCTTTCGGAGTGAAAATTATGCGTATTGCAAACAAATCGTATATCTCTTCAAACGGAACAGCCTTTTTTACCATTTTTTGGTATATGCTATACATGCTTTTGGGCCTTCCTGAAATGTCAAAGTCGTAACGTTTTTCCGTTAAACGGGCGGCTATGGGCAACGAAAATTTGTTTATAAATATGGTTCTCTGGACATCTGTATTTTTTAACTTTTGCTCGATTTCAGCATATTCTGACGGCTGTTTAATCTTGAAGGCATTGTCTTCCAGCTCAGTTTTTATTGCGTAAAGTCCTAGTCTATGAGCAATTGGGGCAAATATGTAAAATGTCTCCGACGCTATTTTTAACTGTTTATGGCGTGGCATTGAATCCAATGTCCGGATATTGTGAAGTCTGTCAGCCAGCTTTATTAAAATCACCCGGATATCCTGAGCCATGGTTAGCAATATTTTTTTAAAATTCTCAGATTGCATAGAATTCGTCAGGCTTATGGCTCCACTAATTTTTGTAAGCCCGTCAACCATGGTTGCAATCTCTTCACCAAAATTTGCTTTTATGTCTTCTACAGTCACTTCAGTGTCTTCAACAACGTCGTGCAGCAACGCTGCAATTATGGATGTTGTTCCCAGATTTAATTCTGTTCCACATATTTGAGCCACACTTATAGGGTGCAGGATATAAGGCTCCCCTGATTTGCGGCGTGTAGGAAAATGTGCTTTGTGGGCAAATTCAAAAGCTTTTCGGACGCGTTCAATGTTTTCATTTCCCTTGCACCGTGTACAAACGGTGAGCATTTTTTCAAAACGCGAAACTATATAAGCTTGCTCTTGGGCTGTAAAGTCCATAATTTTGTTGCTCAAAAAAAATGTTTCTATTATGCCCAATTCTAACACACATGCTGTCATGGAAGAGGGCTCTTAAAAGTAATCAAATTTTTCGTTGGTTGTATGGGGTTCTGTACTATTTTGTATTCTTTATTTTTTAATCCATTCATTGATACCAATTTTGCGTCCCAACTTGGTAGCTTTAAAAAAAACATTACTTTTGTTCGCTCAGAAAAAATGTATGACACCAAAAATTGCCATTGTAATTTTAAACTGGAACGGAGTTAATTATCTTCAAAAGTTCCTCCCATCGGTTGTGGAAAATTCTGATTATCCTGGCACCAAAATTTGGGTAATTGACAATGGTTCAACAGATAGGTCAATAAAACTCCTGATGGAGAGTTTCCCCGGTGTACAATTAGTATGTCTCGATAAAAATTACGGTTTCACCGGAGGCTATAATCTTGGTTTAAAACAAATTGTTGCCGATTATTACGTAATCTTAAATTCTGATATTGAAGTTACGCCAAACTGGATTGAGCCAATTATTGGCGAGTTTGAAAAGAATCCTTTACTGGCTGCTGCTGCCCCAAAGTTGCTTTCATATTCCGAGAGGGAAAAATTCGAATATGCCGGAGCCTCAGGCGGTTTTATTGATCATTTAGGATACCCATTTTGCCGGGGTCGTATTATTTCGAATACCGAAACAGACAATGGGCAATACAATTCTCCCCTTTCTGTATTTTGGGCCAGTGGGGCTTGCATGTTTGTGAGGGCGAGTGTTTTCCATGAAATGGGGGGATTTGATGAAGCCTTTTTTGCTCACATGGAAGAAATAGATTTGTGCTGGAGGATGAAAAACGCAGGTTACATGGTCTTTTGTTTTCCACAATCAACAGTCTATCATGTGGGGGGAGGTACATTGCCTAACAACAATCCACGAAAAATCTACCTGAACTATCGAAATAACTTGTTGTTGCTTTATAAAAACTTACCAAAAAGGCGACTATATTACGTTCTCTTTTTGAGATTTTTTCTTGATATGTCTTCGGCATTCATTTTTCTGTTACAGCGCAAATTTAGTTTCTCTCTGTCGGTGCTCAAGGCATATAAGGATTTCATTGCCATGCGGCGAAAATGTAAAACCGATAGAACGAAAGTGAAATGGCATCCTGAGATTTTCAAAAAAAGCATTGTAGTTGGTTTTTTTCTGCTTGGAAGGAAAACGTTTTCCGATTACGAATAAATATTAATTATAAGCCTATGAGAATTAGTTTTTTATTAGTACTTGCAGGGATAATTTTGTACTGCTGTACAAATCAAGGAATAAAATATAAAGTAACTGTATCGGAGGCTTCGACCTGGGGCCCAACGGTTATTTTAATGAACCCCACGGTTAAGAACCTGAAAACGTTTGCCTATCTTACTGAAAACAAGATATTTCCAATCGAAGGAAAGTATCAGGTTTTAGGGGTTTACCATGTTAAAAGCATCAATAATTACGAATCAAGCGAGAAGTATTTGCAGTCAAATAAAATGGAGAATTTTAGGTTGTTGGAAATCTCTGATAGTCTGCAACCTCAATCTCTATATAAAAGCAATAGTTGTACTGAAAAATTCCGTTCCATTTTTCGGCAGTCCCGTGGAATAATCTTTTTTGGTGGCCCCGATATTCCACCAACCTGCTACAATGCAGAAACACTCCTGTTAACTCAGGTTGAAGATCCATACAGACATTATCTCGAACTGTCATTTCTGTTTCATTTGACAGGAGGAAACCAAGATACAACATTTGTTCCTTTCCTGTCGGAAGATCAACGTTATCCCATATTGGGCATTTGTTTGGGAATGCAGTCAATGAATGTGGCGGCAGGAGGAACGCTTTATCAGGATATTCCAACGCAAATATACAATCTAGAGACTGCGGAACAGGTTTTACAATCCATTCCCGAAATTCAACATCGAAACTACCATACCAACTTTGGCACTGACAATGATTTAATATGGAACAGCTTTCACACCATTTCGTACGAAAAGAAAGGATTCTTTGATCGCCTGAAAGGTGGGGCCAGTCAGTTGCCATTTGTTTGGAGTAGTCACCACCAATGCGTTAGAGATTTGGGTAAGGATTATTTTCCAATTGCATGGTCAACCGATGGAAAAGTTGTGGAAGCCATTGCACATAGAAACTTTCCCAATGTTTTGGGAGTGCAGTTTCATCCCGAACCTCAGGCCATCTACGATAGTTCTTTAAAATTAAATCAGGTTCCATTTGAAAAATCTCCCAAAGCCTATTCAGAAATGTATTCCGGAAATCTTGGTCTCGATTTTCATTTGCAATTTTGGAAGGAAATGGGGGAACGTTTTTCCCGGTTTAACTAATATCCGATGAACTAGTCAACAGTTTAAGCGGTTCCTCCTTTCGATTTTTCTTTGACAGAAAAAAATCTGTAGTCCCAATACGCAATTCGATTAAATCAAAGCCCTTGATTATTAGGGTTATAGCTCTATTCGTTGTATTTAGGTTGGGAAATTGTTAGTTTTAAACATTTATATATTTAAATATATGTATATTTGCAGAAAAAATTACAGAAATGAAAACTATAGAAATCAACGAAGCGTATTGCCCCAAGAATCATCACTGCCCGGTTATTTCAAGCTGTCCAACCGGCGCCATTATGCAAACTTCTCCGTTTCAGGCTCCCCAAATTGATCAAGAAAAGTGCACAGGTTGCGGACGATGCTCAAAGTTTTGTCGTACTTTTAAAATGGTTGACAAGCAATAAAGGTTGATTTAATTGGTAATCAAACAACCTTTGGGGATAAAGAAACTCAATGCCAAAGCCTGTTTTGACGTTGGTCAATCGGGGCTTTGGCAGAGTAGGGCATTGGCGTACAATAATTTCAACAGAAAGTCAACTTCCTTAACCAACTGGTTATGCTTCTTTTTCTATTATAAAAAGTTTAGCATCAGTTTGACAGATAAATTCTTCGAATTTTATCAATCCGGGCTCCGATAAATCAGTTGGGCTGTGCTTGTCTTGAATTTTTCCGTTTAATAGAAAGCAATATTTGTTTATTGTTTTCATCGACTGACCGGCTTGGGCATTAAAAAGGTTTCCGTTAGAAATGAATGCCCGTAAGTCGTTTTGAGACATCTCTCTTAACTTTGTTTCGAACTGGAGTAATTCTTCGGCAAAGCGTTTGGCGGCAGTAAACCACAAGTTGTAGCCCAATGTAGGGATTTCGTGCATGAGTTTTGTAATTGCCGGAGCCGGAATTTTGAGCGCGGTAACAGGAAGCTCTGCTTCAACGCTGGCATCCTGGCCCACATTTTTTATAATAGAAATTTCTCCAAGAATACTTCCAGGCCCAACAATATCTTCGGTTTTTCCATCAATAACAATTTTCGCGGTTCCTCTACGGATTATGTAGATATCGCTGTTCATTTTTTTGTGTTTTATTATGGTTTCTCCTATTGAATATACCTTTTGCTGAAATTGATCGATTACTTTTTGTTTGGCAGCTTCAGGTATATCTCTTAACCAGGAAACATCATTAAAGAATTCTTTTGAAACAGCTGTTTCAGATTGCAGAGGCTTGTCCATAATTAAATGCATGCGCTCTTCAATTTCTTCGTTTATTTTTTTTGCCTCATCGTATTCCATTCTCTTTTGGGTAACCAGTTTTTCGACCATTGAACGTTGATGATTGAGAATGGTGCGTATGGCTTGTTTGGTTTCAATGGATCGATAAACCTCTGGAAAAGCTTCTTTTAGGTTTCTAATAAAGGTCAATCCCTGTATTCGGTTCTCATATATTTCATTTTCAAGCAATTCCAAATCTTCGACCGACAGTTTTGTCGTTTCGTCATCGACGTTGAGGGCTAGGCTTTTCAATAACTTCAACATATCTTCCTGTGCAACCACAAAACCACGGGCACAGTCGTAGCTTGTGGCTAACCTATTGTAGAACAAATGTTTGGCGTAACCTTTAATCAGAGGGATTTTTTGCATCAAGTTTAATGTTTTCGATGTTCGCCACAAATATTCCATATCTTTCCGTGCCGAAAGGGGAACTTTTCCTTCGTCATCCATAAGGACGGCCACCGCATCCGACAATTCCTGGACAGCATCTCGTCCCAGCAAACCCTCTTCGAATTGTTTCCAGTAACTATATTTTTCTTTCTGCAAAATCTGTTTTCTTACTTCAGCAATGGGATCAACCGGGATAACATCTTTTTCATTGAAAGTTATTTCATTTGGCAAATACTTTTTGACGGTGTCCCAATCGGCACCTTTCATATACCTGTCGTTTTTAATTTTGTTCAGAGTGTTTTCGGTACTTTGTCTGATATTTTTACTATTACCGACAAGAAGGGAGGCTTTTGCCGACGATATTTTTGTCATGCCCAACAAATTAACCAAGGCTTTGGTTGTGGTTGCATTAATAAGCGAAGTTAAAATTACAATCCCGGCTGTTAGAAATAATATTTGGTTCCGGACTTCGATGGGGATTTGCTCATGCGATGCAACAATAAGTGCTAATGCAAGGCCAACGGCTCCCCTTAGCCCGCCCCACCATAGGACAATGGCGTCATTTTTTGACATTCCATATCCAATTTTTTTCATTATTGGATAAAACATACCAATCATCCCGGCACGCGCAACGGTTATTCCAACGTACATAATAAGCAGGATAACCAAATCCATAGGTGTGAATACTGTGCGAAGAACAATTACAACACCTACTATTATAAAAATCAGTGTGTTGGCGATGAATGCCGCCAATTCCCAGAATTCATGAAGGAAATGGTTCACTTCGGGGCTAATTCTGGTTCTTCCAACGCCAGCCATTAACAAACCTAACGCTACAAGTCCAAGTACACCTGATACATGGAAGAAATGCTCGGCCACAAAAAATGTAAGATAAGCGGCTGCCACGATAATGGTAATTTCGAACAACGGATCATTGAATACACGTTTTAACCATTCGCTCACTAACCAACCAATTATCAGACCGATAATGGTTCCTCCAGCGGCAACCCGAATAAATTCGTATGTAGCTATTCCTATGTTGCCATCCGATGTTCCTGTAACAATTCCAATAAGAACCATAAAAACAACAATGGCGGTGCCATCATTCAACATTGATTCACTTTCCACCAATGTGCTCAGTTTTTTTGACGCTCCCAACTCTTTGAGCAATGCAACCACAGCTACGGGGTCTGTGGCCATAATAATAGTTCCAAAAATAAGCGAATAAACCCAATCCCATTCCAAAAGGCCAATTTGCATGAATAAAAGTCCCATACAAACCGCGGCTATGAATATCAAACCAACAATTAATCCCGGGGCAGCAAGTATTGTGGCGTTGGTAAATGATTTGCGAAATGTGTGTACATCAAGGGCAAACGCAGCTTCAAAAATAAGCGTGGGTAAGAAAACATACAAAATTAAGTGTGGATCGATATGGCCGGCCCAGTTAACAGCCTTGGCAAAAAATACCTCGCTATCAAGAAATTCCATACGAATTGGAATTGCCATTAACGATCCAATAATTAGAAGGGCAACCGTAAAAGGCAGTGGGCTTTTTCTCAAAAGATTTCTGGCCGCCACACCAATAAATAACGAAACAGTGATGAAGAATAATGGCGACATGTCTGCGCCATGACCCGTTTCTGCCTGATGCTCCGGTTGGGTCTCAGACATGCCCATGTTGCTTGCGAAATCGTTGGCCCACACTGAAAGGCTTAACAATAGGATTGTGGCCACAAAGGCAATCATTGCAATTTTTGATTTTTTCATAGTATTATGGTTTTGTGTTGTAAAATCTTTAATATTAGTGTATTATAGCTAAAAATCGCTCTTTGTATCTTAAGGTGAAATGTACAAAAAAAATCTGATTTGTTCATTCACTTTCAAGAAATATCTGTATATGACCAGAAAATTGATTTTTTTTTTAATCCGTCAATATCAGTTTTTGAAAAAAATCATATATTTACAAAATCAAAAAAAACAACAGCACATGAGCCAAAATCCTTGGGACAATATCAACTGGCAAGGCAAACGCATTCTTATTGCGGAAGATGAGGAGGTGAACATGATGTTTTTTCAGGAAGTTCTTGAAGATACTGGTGTTGAGATAATTAAAGCCGAAGACGGGATGCAGGCTATTGATATGTTTAACGAATCATCGATCGATTTGGTTTTGATGGATATCAAGATGCCCATAATGAACGGTTTAGATGCCACAAAAAAAATAAAGCAAATTAACCCGGATATTCCTATCGTTGCCCAGACGGCCTATGCCATGGAAGACGAAAAGCAAAGATGTTTCGATGCGGGTTGCGACGATTATATTTCAAAGCCCATTGATACGATTCGGCTTTTTGCAATACTGAAAAGATACTTGCGTTAGTTAATAGCAGATTCTCATAGAAGTGCAGGTTCCATTGAAAAGGAGTCTGCACTTTTGGTGTATAGGGAACTTTGTGTTTTATGGAATGGTTATTTGATTGAAATTGATGAATATATAAACCTCAGAGAAAATTTATGATAAACAAGTTTTTATTTTTTCTACTGATAATGCTTTTCTTTTTAAAGATGGCAATAGCAGGAATTTTAACACAAGACAGGCCTAACTATAGTCATTTTCGTTTGGACGATAGTCTAACCTACAATACAGAACTGCGCAAAGAAATATCCTCGAACACCGATACAGATTCCCTCTTGCGGATAGTCCAAATTTACCTTGATTCTGTGTCAGTTTTAAATGATATGTTGGCATCAGGCGATCGTTTTTCGGCTTCGCTTTTAAACAAAGTCGATTCCCTGTCCAACGAATTAAGGCAATGGAAATATGTGGCTGATACATTGATGGATAACTACAATAAGCTATTGCCAGTAAACCGTGAGCTAAATGCTCAGATTTTAAATATGCAGCAACAAATTTCAGAGCAGAATAGTTTGCTGGACAAGCAGGCTGCATTGATATTGCAGAAAGAATTGATTTTAAAAGAAAAAGATGAAATATACAAGGATGCTTTAATGGGGTCGAAAATTGATCTCATTAAACTGGAAGGAAAACTAACCGCCAAAGAGCAGGAAATATTCGGAAAATCAAGGGAAATTGATTTGTTGTCGCAAAGCATACAAGAAAAGCAACGTGATATTGAACGAAAAAATGAAGAGATTACAAAAATTGCCCTTCGACGGGAAATGACCGATAAACTGATTGATTCATTGCGCGATAGTTTGAATAGAGCGCAACAAGTCTATGTCAAGTTGGATCAGGAGCAAAAATATTCGAGGCTCGAAATAGCCGATTTGAAAGTCAGGCTTGCCGCTAAAGACAAACGTGACAAACAAGTTGCAGTAGTACAAGGCGTTGCCATGCGCTCTTACCGGTCTCCGCTATATATTTTGGCTCCGAAAGATGTAAACAATTTGGACAGATATGAAATTGCCAATGAAAATGCCGGAAACTTCGAGTTTGATTTGGTAACTGGGGCAGCCGTCAGGCTATTTAAAATTTCAAAAGAAGATGCCCGCTATTACTCTGACATAGGATGGTTTATAGGATTTGGTGGTAAGAATTTATTTAAGAATTTCTATTTCGGTCCAAACTTAAAAGTATTTGACTATATACATATTAATGCCGGCATAAATGTTGCCGAGTTTCGGGTTCTTAAAAAAGGTTTCAGCGAAGGAGACATACTTCCGCCGGGAGTGCCTATACCAACGGTAAATCAATGGAAATTCAACGGATATTTTACCTTGTCATTCGATTTTGAATTGATAACACAGGTTGCCGGAAAGTTAAAATAATCAATTCGGGGATGAAATTCAGGGATGTTGACAATAACAGTGGATCCTTTTCCTACTCTGCTTTGTATGGTCATTTCACCACCAATATTTTTCAAAAGCTCAATACACAACCTGAGCCCTATTCCAGTTCCTTTTTCGTTATGAGTTCCTTGCGACGAAGTTACAAAACTATCGGATTGCATTATTTTTGTAATTTGTTTTTTAGTCATCCCAGCTCCTGAATCATGCACTGCAATGACTAAATTGGAATTGACCAACTTGCATTCTACCCGTATAATTCCGCATTCGAAAGAATATTTTATAGCGTTGGTCAGGATATTTCTTATAATAATACTAATGATTTCCGGATCGGTCAGAAAAACAACTTCCTCGTCAGTAACTTTCTGTATATCAATTTTTTTTGTAAAATATAATTCTTTTAGACCAGCAAGTTGTTCGTTAATAATTGTATTTATTGTGCAGCTTTTTATTTCCACATTTACTTCATCAATCTGTGTGCGTGCCCAATTTAACAGATTGTCGGCTATGGAGAAGAGGTATCGTGCTTGTTGGTTGATTATACCAAGACGAGTATGAAAATATTCTTTCTTGGGATAGTTCTTTTCGAAATTGAGTACCATTACTTCAGACAGCCCCATAAACGAATTAAAAGGACTGCGCAAATCATGGGCAATAATAGAGAAAAGGTGATTTTTGGTTCTGTTCAGTTTTTCCAGTTTTTTGTTCTGGATTTCCATTTGTCTTGTCCTTGCATTGACCAATTGCTCGAGGTGTTTGTTTTCCTCTTGTAGTTTTTTGTACGGGATGCTTTCTCCAATGTCTTGACCCATAGCTGGTTGAGACCAATGCCCGTGTATGAGTTTCCACCCTTCCGGTGTTTTTTTCATAACAGCAGTTGTTCGGTTATCGGGAACATAGTATGTTTGCGAATTGGTTCTAAATTCCATATCACAGGTTAAAACAACCACAGATGTATCTTCAGAGATTATTTGTACGTGGGCATCGGTAATTTGATAGCCCAACATTTCAGGAGCCTGTTCGAATTCCCGCCTGAAAAATTCCATTGCCCTCACAGATGTCAGATTAACTTCATCGAGTCCTGTTCCAACGACGGAAATATCAGGGTGAAAGGTTTCTATCATTTTTTCCCAATTCCGGGACGAATACGAGGAAAAGTACTTCATGTAACTCTCAAAAATTACTCGTTCCTCTTTCTTTAGTTTTTCAGGCATCATTTCATTTCGGTTTTGGCCTGCAAATTTCGTTTTTTTTCTAAAACTTACCAAATCTTTTTTTATTGTGAACCAATATATTGCTATCTTAGCGTAAGTAACAAATCATTGTTGTGATGAACATATACCAGATTTTTACAAGACTTTTCAGGGTCGATACGGGAATGAACAAACCCTATGGTTCAATTCAGGAAAATGGTTGTTCAAAATTTAACCATTTTACCGACAGGGCTCTATTCGAAATTCGAAAAATGGGGATAACCCATATTTGGTTTACCGGGATAATAAGACATGCGTCATGCACATCGTATAGTGAATTCGGACTGTTATCGGATAATCCTCAGATTGTTAAAGGAATGGCAGGTTCGCCTTACGCTATAAAAGATTATTTTGATGTGGATCCTGATTTGGCTGAAAACATACCCAACCGAATGGAGGAGTTCGAACAATTAGTGAAGCGATGTCATTCTATGGGACTAAAAATCATTATCGATTTTGTTCCCAATCACGTGAGCAGACAATATTATTCACAGAAATTGCCCGAAGGTTACTCAAATTTGGGTTCCAAGGATAATACACAATTGCGGTTTCATCCCAGCAACAATTTTTATTATGTTGGAGAAAAGCTAAACTTGCCAACGGGAATAGACTTCCCTTACAACATAAATGCGGAGGAATTTCATGAGATTCCGGCAAAAGCCACTGGTAATGATGTATTCCACCCATCACCTTCTAATACCGATTGGTATGAGACCGTGAAACTTAATTATGGCGTTGATTATGAAAATAACAGAACATCTTGTTTCGATCCGCTTCCCGACACATGGATTAAAATGTCCCAGGTTCTTGATTTTTGGGCAAACAAGGGAGTTGATGCCTTTCGGGTTGACATGGCTGAAATGGTTCCGGTCGAGTTTTGGCATTGGGCCATTGCTGGCCTCAAAAAAAAGCATCAGGGCGTAGTGTTCATTGCCGAGGTTTATAATCCATCTCTCTATCAGGGTTATACCCAATACGGTGGATTTGATTGTTTGTATGACAAGGAACAATTTTATAATTACACCCGTTCAATCCTGACAAGCAATGCTTCAACAAGATTATATACTCAATGTTGGAATCAACAGGAAGGGTTGGGTAAACGGCTAGTGCGGTTTTTGGAAAACCATGATGAACAAAGAATAGCCTCTCCACAATTCTGTGGAAATCCTTGGCGGGCAATCCCTGCAATGATTGTGGCAGCTACCATGCATCCAGGTCCCCTGATGTTGTATTTTGGACAGGAAATAGGCGAGGAAGGAATCGATAATGAGGGTTTTAGTGGTATTGATGGACGCACTTCCATTTTTGATTACTGGCGCATGAACGAATATCAAAACTGGATTGATGCGGGAAATTTTAACTCGGGCAAGCTTAGTTCAGATCGGCAAAATTTAAGACAAATTTATGTTAATTTGTTAAATTTCAGAAATATACACAAAGATGTTCTAGAGGGGGAATTCTATGACCTGATGTATGTTAACCAACAAAACCTAAACCCGGATTCGATATATGCATTTTTACGATATCAGGGGAACAAGATAATATTGGTTGTTGTTAATTTCGATAATCAATTGAAACATTCTTTCCGACTTGGGCTTCCGGCTCACGCTTTCGAAATGATTGGGATTGATAAAAACATGGTTTTAAACGTGACCGAGCAGATATCCGGAACGCGATCGTTTCAAACAACGGTAGAAAGTTTGATTTCAAATGGTATGGAAATGGAAATAAATTCCAATAATGGATTAATATTCTGCCTATCTGTGATTTAATCTGGCCTTTATTTTTTATATTTAAAAAGGTCCAGGTTGTGGTTCATTTTGGCAACCTTTGTTTCTAAATACCATTTGTTATAGCATGTCATTTCACCTTCAAGGTTGACAATGTCAACAATTTGAAGTCCGTAACCTTCAAGACCGACCCTTTTTACCGGATTATTTGTAAGCAGCCGCATTTTTCGAACGCCCAATTGTCTTAGAATTTGCGCTCCAATTCCATAATCGCGCTCATCGGGGGCAAATCCCAGTTCAATATTGGCCTCAACCGTATCCATTCCTTCTTCTTGTAACTTATAGGCTTTGATTTTGTTCATGAGTCCAATTCCGCGTCCTTCCTGAATCAGATATATAATAACTCCACGGCCTTCTTTTTCAATTATTTCCATTGCATGGTGCAGTTGGTCGCCACAATCGCAACGCTGGCTCGCAAAAATGTCGCCCGTCATGCAACTTGAGTGGACACGCACCAGTACCTCATCCTCCTCTGTCCATGTACCTTTGGTAATAGCAACATGCTCTAATCCATTGCTTTTTTGAAGAAATGGTATTAAATGAAAGTGTCCGTACTTTGTTGGCATATCAACTTCAACACCTTTTATTACCAGGCTTTCACTTTTAAGGCGGTGGGCAATTAGGTCTTCTATGCTGATGATTTTCAGATCAAATTTTTTCGCTATTTCAAGCAATTCTTTCAGACGGGCCATAGTGCCGTCGGGGTTCATTATTTCAACCAAAACGCCTCCGGGTTTTAATCCTGCCATGCGGGTCAAATCGACAGTGGCTTCGGTATGTCCTGCCCGGCGAAGTACACCACGGTTTTTTGCCCTCAGCGGGAAAATATGTCCGGGTTTTCCTAGATCTTCGGGTTTCGTTTTTGGATCGACCAATGCGTTGATGGTTTTAGCCCTGTCGGATGCAGAAATTCCGGTTGTACATCCTTGCCCTATCAAATCGACTGAAACAGTGAACGGTGTATCAAAGTGCGAAGTATTTCTTCCGACCATTAATTCCAGTTCAAGTTCATTGGCACGTTCTTCGGGGATTGCACAGCAAATCAACCCTCTACCATGCGTTGCCATAAAATTAATGGTTTCAGGTGTGGCTAATTCTGCCGAAGCAATAAAATCGCCTTCGTTTTCGCGATCTTCATCGTCAACAACAATGATAATTTTACCGGCTTTGATATCTTCAACGGCCTCTTCTATTGTATTGAGTAATCCTGTGCTGGTCATATTTTTTTACCTTTTTGTTTTGGTAACACGTTGTGCTCTTTCCCATTTTACCGATGTGTTTCCTCTAATGAAGCGCGCCAGTCCCATAATCTGTGCCAAATTGGCCATGACAAAATAGTAAGGAAAAAACAGAAATTTAAGTTTTATACTTTTGTCTTGTAGGAAATAGCCGATCAGTGAAATACCATAAAACAGGATTTGTAAAATCAGGAATAATGATAGTAATTGGTGTTCAGGATTTAAAATTGCTAAAATAAGGTTCAATGGCAAAAGTACAGCCATAAGAATTGGCGTAATCAGCCAACGCATGAATTTGTGGGAAATGAACTGAAAGGCCAACATCGAATGTGCAAAAACATTTAGTAACCAGGGATTTCGGAATACAACCTGAAAACATCCGGCGGCAATTCGGACTTTCCTTTTCATTTCTTCTTCAACATTCACCGAACCAAATTCCGATGCTATTGCAAAAGGTTCGTATTGAATCCGATAACCTTTTTTTGCGATTTTTAAGGTAATAAGAAAATCGTCGAGGATTGTGTTGTTGGGGATCTCATCATAAAGTCCGCGACGAATGGCAAATAACTCGCCTGCCGCACCAACTACAGTGAATATTTTGCTGTCCAGCTTTTTTAACCAACTTTCATATTTCCAGTAAAAACCTTCACCTGCCGGTGCTGCCGAGTCTTTAACATCGGACATGACTCTTTTTTCGCCCGCAACGCAACCCACGTTTTGATTTCGAAAAGCATTGGCTATGTGCTGTAGAGCGTCTTTGTTCAGAAATGTGTTTGCGTCGCAAAAGACAATTATCTCGGATTTCGAATGTGCAATTCCCCTTTGCATAGCATGAATTTTACCATTTCTTTCCGGTATATGCAAATGAATGATATTCGGATAGTTGGCTACAATTTCAGGTGTTTTGTCGTTAGAACCATCGGTAACGATAATAACTTTTAATTTATCAACAGGGTAATCAATCTGTTGGGTGTTTTTAATTTTATCCTTAATAAACAACTCTTCATTATAGGCTGCAATCAATAAAGTAATTTCAGGATAATCAACAAATTGCACCTGAGTTACTTGATTTGTCTGTTTTTTTAATCCAACAATTATTAACCCAATTAACGGGTATATTACGTATGGATAGACTGCAACCAAAATTAGTGCGTAAAATATGAAAACGGCCATTTTTAGGATTGTTTATCGAGGTGGTGCCGGTAAAATTCCAGCAATCCGGATATAATCGTTTGGTTATCAAAGTGTTTTTCGGCAAGTCGACGTGAATTTTCAGCTATCAGGCGACATTTCTCCGGGTTTTTAAGTAGATCAACCACGTTGTCTGCAAAATCTTTCTCGTTGTGCGCTAAGTACATATGCGTTTTATTCACAGCTGGAATTCCTTCTGCCCCAATATAAGTTGAAACAATGGGCTTGCATAGCGCCATGGCTTCAACTAATTTCACCCGCATACCCGATCCGGTTAGCAGAGGGGATATCATGATGTTGTATTTTGAAGAGAATTCTCGGGCATTTTCTACTTGTCCATGAAAAAAGACGTTTTTTCGGTTTAGTTTATGCTTGAACGAGGCCGGAGCATTTCTTCCGGCAATATGGAATTCAGCTTCGGGGTATTCTTTCAGAATACGGCCCCAAATTTTATCAACAAACCATAGAATTCCCTCCTGGTTTGGTTGCCAATCGAGTGAACCAATAAAATACAATGTGTTATGATTTGTGTGTAACTGGAGAGGTGCGGTTTCAAACTTTGATAACTCAATTCCTAAGGGGGCAACATAAACAGGACTTTGATTGCCCAAGAAATCGAGTATATGCCCGTCGCGTTCTGTAATAGGAACAAGCAGATCAAACTTACTAAGCGATCTTTTTTCTAATTGTTGCATTCTGACAGACAACAGGCGGTTGTAAATCCTCTTAATACCAGGGTTTTGATTGCGAACGGTTCTTTTCCAGATTTCCTGTTCAACATTGTGTGCCCGAAACGCAATTAACGCTTGCGAACTTTTTCGGATTGTTGAAATATAGGGATAGAGGTACAACCCCTCCAGTTGAACAATATCGAAATTATTTTCTTTTAACAGGGTATTTAATCTGTTTCTGTATGTGTTGGAAATGAAACGTTTGGCGTTGTACGGTAGGTTAGAAAAAACCAAATTGTATAACATTTCCGGAGGTTTAATTCCAATATCCACATAACATGTGTGCCAACGAATGTCTTTTGTGAGTTCTTTTGGTAATTGTTCTGCATCAAAACTATGTTTATGGGTATTCATGGCAAGCACAGTAACATTATTCCCTGCTCTGCTAAAACCTTGTATCATTGCTAATGTGGCAATTGCCCCGCCATCAGTTGGAGGATAAGGCATTTTGTTTGTAAGAATTAGGATTTTCATAGTTGCAAATAAATTTCTAAATTTTATTGCTTCGTGGATTGAATACTCTTTATTTTGTGTACCCTAAACAGTTTTACAACATATCGGTATGGCATTGTCATTATATTGATGTACTGATCGATATTTATGATTACTCTGTCTTTTAATGCCCTGTTGGTAAGATATATTCCAATGGGAACAAAGAAAATAGTAGAGAACCACATTCCAACCCATAAAACTATTTGGCTTTGTTCGGCTGATTTTGCCCCAATCATGCCAATGATATAATAGATAATGAATAAAATAACACTCACTACAACCGGCATTCCAATGCCCCCTTTTCTGATTATAGCCCCTAACGGAGCACCAATAAAAAACAGCACAATACAAGCAAGCGACAATGTAAATTTCCTATGCCATTCAATGCCATGTTTAATTCTCCAAATAACACGGCTTTCAATGGAACGTTGTTCGCTTTGGACATATGACTGCGTATTTCGGGCAAAAGTGATTGCCGAACTAACAGTTGTTTTCTTTAGCGATTTATCGAACGTTTGCAAAAGACTGTCAGTGGAAAACGACTGAGCGGGAAACACCGTTTTTATACTATCGTGTTTGGGTTGCGTTAGCCTTCTGAAATAATTTGTACGTGATATATTGTCTTTAAAGTTGTTTTTTTGTTCCAATATCTTACTTTGCAACGTGTCCATGGTATAGGACAGTGCTTTTATGCCCAGCATTTGAAAATGACTCTTAAACAAGTTCTCGTCAGACCTTTTAAGTCCAAAACCGGTCAGGTCAAAAACGATTTTTTGGTCTTCAAACGTATGCCTTCGTTGTGGATAACTCAACCTTTGTGACGGATTTTTTACCTGTTCATCCTCATACATGGCTCCATCGTACAGGTGCAAAATCAAGTATTGGTGCTCGTTGACATAGTACATTTGCCCTTTTCTGGCAACAATGACACTCGTATTTCCCCGGTTCGATGCGTGATCATAAATTAACAGGTTGTAAAGCATCTTCGTTTCCCTGTCGCGATAGTCAATTTTAATGGAATAGCCGGGAAGCTCGTTATAAAATACACCGGGTGGAATGACAATTTCCGGGGGTTTATTCCGCACGTCGTATAGCAACGATCTCATTTTCAAATTACTGTGTGGAAGCACAAAATTGGCAAAGTAGAAAGCAAATATTGAAATAGCAAGGGCAATCAAAATTAAGGGCTGCATAATACGCAAAAGCGATATTCCGGCTGACTTCATGGCCATAAGCTCATTGTGTTCCGCTAGGTTTCCAAATACCATAATTGAAGCCAGAAGTACGGCCAGTGGCAAAGCCATTGGAACTAGCGATGAACTTGCGTAGAGCATTATTTCCGCAACAACTCCCGCTGATAATCCTTTGCCCACAAGATCCTCAACATATCGCCAAAGAAATTGCATCAACAATACGAACATGGATATCAGGAACGACGCTATTAACGGCCCGACAAAATTCTTAACGACTAATTTGTGTATTTTTTTCAAAAGACAACTATTTTACACGGCTTAAAGCGCAAAATTAGCGAAAATTAAGAATTATAGAACCCGTTAAAGAATTATTACGAACCCAGAAGTCGTTTCAAATCATTTATTTGTGTGTCCCACAGCTCTTTATTGTCCTGAATTTCTTCAGTATAGGCAAAATCGGTGATAGTTAGGTGAACATCGCCTGTAATGTCATCCTGAGAGATTTTGAACTCGAAAAAATCATCAAGCGGATTGCTTTCGTGCTCTATCCACTGAAAACGAATAAACTGAGATTCTTTGATGGTTAATACGCGGGCTTTTTGGATGTGCTTATTCCATCGAAAAGTAAATACATCGTTTTCTGCTTCAACGTCGTCGGCAAACCATTCCGAGAGCCCTGTCGGGGTGCTTAAACGGGGAAACAAAATTTTAACCGATGATTTAATGGGATATTCCAAACTATATTTTTGCTTTGTAAGTGCCATTTTCATTTTTTTATTTTGGTTTAAAAAGGTTATCACGGTTTTGTTTGCTGGCATTCAAACATATAAACAATTTTTTTTCCCTAGCTAACAAAACACTTTTCTTTGTCCTGCAATATAATAACTTTTTGCGAAAAAGTATAAAATTCTTGCCTGTTTTTTTCAACGAGTTTTCAAGAATTAGTTTCGGCCACCTTCTGCATTTTATCTATTGTAAAATGCGAAAAGTGAAATAAACTTTTTCTATATTTGTAAGGCAGTAGCATTCCGGTGGTAAGTGAAATGGATTTGAATACAAAAAATATAAACGAAAAGGAATTACGCGAACTATACGAGAGGTTGCTTAAGGAAAAGCGCGAACTTGAGATTAACCGTGCCATAATTGACAGACAAAATCAAAAATCCAAGCAACGTACAATAGATTTGTTTGGGAAAATGATCGATCTTAAAAAGGCACAAAAAATAATCACCTTACAGAAAAAAGAGCTGGAGAGAAAAAACGCCGAAATAAACCGCCAGAAAAATGCCCTTGAAAGGACTTTTCAGAAGTTTAGACAGCGTACCATCGAATTGTTCGGAAAGATGATTGATCTAAAAAAAGCATACAACATTATCCAACAACAAAAAGACGAGATTGAAAACCAGCGAAAATTACTTCACGAAATAAACGCTAACAAAGACAAGTTTTTCAGCATCCTGGCACACGACTTGAAAAATCCCATTGGGGGTTTTCTGGGTTTAACGGAAGTGATGGCCGATGGCATGTCCGACTTATCGCCTGAGGAACAGCAAAATTTCGCTGTTTTAATGCACAACTCGTCCAAGCAACTATACAGTTTGTTGGAAAATCTTCTTCATTGGGCTCGCTCACAAACAGGGGCATTGCAGTTAAAAACCAAGGTGTTGAATATCGATAAACTGGTCGATGATGTTATAAGCCAGGCGTTAACAAATGCAAGTTTGAAACAAATTACCATTGTTAAAAATTCATTGACCCAACCCGAAGTTTTTGCTGACGAGGACACTCTAAGCACCGTTTTAAGAAACCTTGTTTCCAATGCTATAAAGTTCTCACACAACAACAGTTCAATAGAAATCAACATCTCTCAAAATCAGAAAATAGCCGTGGTTTCTGTCATGGATCAAGGCTTGGGGATTGCTCAGGAGGACATAAAGAAACTATTCAGAATTGACCATAACCCAAGCAGGATAGGAACCGCAAAAGAAAAAGGAACCGGTTTGGGGCTAATTCTGTGCAAAGAATTTATTGAACGAAACGGAGGAACCATTAAAGTTGAAAGTGAGTTGGACAAGGGATCTACATTTACTATAACGGTACCATTGGCTGGAAAAAATGCGAGTAATAAAATCGAATAGTTCTTTATTTCCAGAAACTTCATTTAAGAAATATTAAAACTATAAATATGGAAATCAATATTGGAGATCGTGTGCGCTACCTGAATGATGTTGGCGGTGGAAAAGTAATAGCCATTCTTCCCGACAAACGTGCAATGGTCATGGATGATTCGGGGTTTGAAATTCCCATGGCTTTTAAGGAGTTGGTCATAATTGAATCAAAGTCGCAGAAACCGCAAAAAGAGGGAATTTCGACGAAAAAGAGTGAAGAGCCGGAAAAAAATATACACAAAGACTTGATATTCTTTCCACAAGGAAAAATCTTAAGCGGAAACAATAGTCCAAAGGCATATTTCGCTTTTGTTCCTCAGGGGAAAACAGTAAGTGACAGCAAGTTTTTCGAAGCTTATTTGGTTAATGATAGTAACTATGTGGTTTTTTATACACTGTATGAAAATAACACTTTGGCCGTTAAATGTCTTGAGACTGGGATTATTGCTCCCAATTCCAAGACAATAGTCTTAACATTTGAAAAGAGCAAATTGACGAGTATCCCAGAAATATATATCCAGCTTTGCTTTTACTCCAAAGACACATTGCCTATGGCTAAACCCTGGCAGTCCACAGTGCAAGTTGATTCCAGTGTTTTTGAGCGCGATACGGCTTTCAAACCCGGTAATTTTTTCGAAAAAAGTGCAATTATTTACCGATTGTCTGATCAGGCAACCGATACAAAAATGTTTGAAAAGGCCTTGGAGAAACTAACACAGGAGAATGTTCAACAGGTAAAAAAGAAAATAATCCTCGATACGGCTCCTAAAAAGCAACCTGAAACAAAACAAAAAACGGAAGATATCCGGGAAATAGATTTACATATACAGTCACTGGTAGAAAGCACTTCCGGAATGTTACCCAAAGATTTGCTCGATATTCAAATGAAACATTTCCGTACCGAGATGGAAAAAGCGATAATAGATCAAGTAAAACGCATTGTTTTTATTCATGGTTTGGGAAATGGAACTTTAAAGAACGAAATTCGTAGAACACTCGATCGTGAGTATAAAAAATACGAGTATCACGATGCCTCGTTCAAAGAATATGGTTTTGGGGCAACCATGGTAATGATTCGTTCCTGAAAGAATAACAGTCAACCGTTCTGTCGCTTTAGTTAACGACTAAGGAGGAAAGTCCGGGCAACGCAGGGCACCAGGCTTCCTAACGGGAAGATGTCCGCAAGGGTATAGGTAGCAGAAGAAAATAACCGCCACAACTTGTTGTGGTAAGGGTGAGAAGGTGTGGTAAGAGCACACCGGCGGTTGCGGCGACGTACCGGCCGTGCGAATCTTGGGTTGAAAGGCCATGTATATCGGTGCTTGAGGGCTGCCCGCCCGATACCGAGGGGTAGGTCGATAGAGCTGTCAAGTGATTGGCAGTCGAGATAAATGACAGAATTGCAATTTCGGTTGCAAACAGAACCCGGCTTACAGGTTGACTGTTTATAAAAAAAAGGACCTAGTGTTGTGCCAAGTCCTTTTTTAATGCGTGAATTATAAGTTTTACCTTCCAAAAATCCACATCAGGTTATTGTAGTATCCCCAACCTCCGGCATTGTTTTGGATGGCTGCGGTTGCAATGGTTGAAGCTGCTTCAAGTCTGGCTTTGGCAATTTCGGTTTCACTTTCCAGTTTCTTTTCCTGCAAGGCAAACTGGCGATCTTCTTTTGCAATTTTCCGATCCCATTCCCGCTTTTGATCCTCTTTCACTTTGGCTTGAATCTCAGCCTGGAGTTTTTCAGCCTCGGGATAGCAGTCGCACGATGCAGAAACTTTCGATAAATGTTCGGCTGCAAGGATTGGATCCAACGAAGCCCATGCTCCTTTTGCAGCTCCTAAAGCCGATAAACATTCCTCTTGTTCAATTTTTTTGTACAGAGCTGATGCATCTTCATAGCATTTGCTGTCGGGTAATACTTCTGCTAAGTGTTTCAGCGCGTTGTCGTAATCTTTTTTGCCCCAGAACGCTTTTGCTTTGGTAACATCTTCCATACATTTGTGGTCGAGGTATTGCTGGTACATGGTTGGAACCATGGTCATGGCTTTGTCGTAGCATTCTTTACAAATCGATGGAACGGATGTCAGGATATAAAGGGCATAGCCATAATCGCGCATATCGGCTTTGGCTTGAGCATCCTTTAAAATAAAATCGCATTGCGAGTTGTAATACTCAATAATTTTATTTTTTCCTTCCTCAATCATTCCACGCAATTGTGGGTTTTGTGGAGCTACGCGATCCAAGGCAGCTGTGTAGGCCTTTGTTTCGTTGTCTCCAACGCCTTTAACCTCAAGAATGGTTGATGCAAAAACAGTTTGGGCAACCACGTCAGCGATGTAAAAAGTTACACTAAGGGTAATCGCTGTCTTAGGAGGTGCCGTGGGTGTGATATCTTTTGTCAGGATATCCACGTTGGCTGTAATTACAAACCGTGGGTTTGTAGCTGAACCTGACAAACCATTACGGGCAGCCACGTTGCTCAATTTGTTGGTCAACAGTTTGCGGGCGTTGTCCGGAATGTGTTTCAATTCATCGGGGACAATGGGGGTAAGGGAAATGCGCGCTAAATCATCGGATTTTCCCAACTGGTTCTGTGCTTTTGTATAAACTGATGCGCACATCAGGATTACAAGTGCTAACGCTAGTTTTTTCATTTTAATCTGGTTTTAGAATTATTTCTCACCCAAAATTAACCATGCTTCACCCAAACCACGCATATACAGTTTGGATTCAATCATAAACGGTTCTTCTTTCAGGTATTTCTGTAAATCGCGAACCCAACCACGGGCGTCAACGGCGCGTCCTTTGTCATTCAACATGGGAATACGTACCTGTTCGAAAACCATCATGTTTTCAGTTGCGTCTTGTGTATTGAAGCGGCCCTCTACGGTGTTGGCAGCCATCCAGTCTTCAATTTTTTCAGAGAGTTCAGCGCCATCATATTCCGATTCAAGATCGAAATCCATGCCTTGGAACATTTTAATTTGGATTTTCACCTCGCGTCCTTTAGCAAAAGCATCTTCAAAGAATGTCATCAAGCGACCGTTGAATTCATCCATATAAGCAAGTACAGCCTCTTCCAAAAGAATTTCTACCTGAGCGGCTGATGAAGGTTGTCCTGCACCGGCAGCACTGGCAACGTTTTTCGAGGTGTAGGCATCTAAGCCATTAAGAACAAAAGTGATGTATTTTTTTGGGCCCACTTTTTTTACCTCAAAAGACAAGTCCATGATAATATCAGACTTGGCGGTACGCTTCAACGCATCAATGGGAGATTCAGCTATGCCTGAACCCGAAGTTTTGCTTTGTAACATGCTAATTTCTGCACTTTGAGTGGCTAAGTTTTTTAATTCCTGTTCCAGGTCTTTAAGTGGGAATCCACGGTCGCCCATGATGCCGCTCATTTTCGAAATCACCAATTTCAGGTCAAGATCATTTTGCAAGGCTGCTTTGTAGTCAGGTAAAACAACTTTACTTCCCATGTTGTCAAATTCCATGGAGTAGCCACGTGAAATACAATACTGGTCAGAGGGAACAACCATAATGGTTGGTTTTTTTGCTTGTCCAAACAGGGATACTGCAACAAGCGATACAGCGATAGTTGTGATAAATTTTCTCATATTCTGTTGTTTTTAGTTTTCGGTTCAAGACTAAACATAAACCAAGCCACTGCAAGGGCTTGGTATTATAACGATTTGTTAAAAGCCTGAATCAAGTTTACGGATAACACCTTTTTCTTCCAAATACTTCCTCAATGCCACATGATTGATTGAAACGGCTACTCCAACTTTGTACCCTTTTTTCATTTCAATTTTGTCAGCACCGATAGGTGTGGCATCGTTGCTGAGGTTGACGTATTGCAGGTATTTTCCACCGTCTTGAAAGAATTCGTCGAAAAATGCCCGATGTTTAGTTTCGGCGTCAACTTCAGTGGTCAGGGGTGGGGTAGGAGAGGCTCCGCCACCAGCGGGGATTCCTTTAAAAATGGCTGCCGAAATAGCATTGCGCTTAGCTTCAATAACAGCTTCATCGGCTTTTTTGCCATAACCCCAAACTTTGAAGAGTTTTGTTCCATCGTTTCCAACCCCAAGGGTTTGAATTTCGACATTGTACTGGCTACCGTAGTATGCCTTCAATTCTTTCCGGCTCTGGGCGTTCACGCTGACAAACAAAGCCAGCAAGAGAACTGCGGTAAGTTGAATTGTCTTTCTCATTGTGTTTTAGTTTAGGTTTGAATTTTTCTTTTTACTGTTATTTTTGCCTTTTTATAGACGGTTAAAAACCTTAAAAACCTATGGACTTTTATATCCATAGGTTTTTTAGATTCAGCCGGGTATGTTTTTAAAAACCGGCATCCAATTTTCTGGCTATATTGTTTTCTTCAAGATACTTACGAAGTGCGTCGAACTCAACAGCGACGGATGCTCCCACTTTGTAGCTTTTGCCTACTTTTAAGCGGTCGTTACCGGAAGGCATGCCTACATTTTTTGAGGTTACGTAATGGGCCCATTTTCCTTCGGGCTTAAAGAATTCGTCGAAGAATGCTTTGTGTTTGGTATCAGCATCGGCATCGCGGACAATGGCATCAACCCTTCCGGAACCACCGCCAGCCGGGAAACCTTTAAAAATGGCAGCTGAAACGGCATTGCGTTTTGCATACATGAATGCAAGCTCGGGTGTTTTTGCCGTGGCCCATGCTTTAATCATTTTTGTTCCGTCTTTCCCTACACTGATAATCTCAGCTTCCACATTATGGTTGCTTCCATAAGCAACTACTACTTCTTTTTTTGCAGCACAGCCAATCATTCCATAGGCCAATACTGCTACCATTGCAAATTGTAAAAATCTTTTCATTTGTTTTCGTTTTAAACCCCCTGTGCCGGGGAACCTTTTCTGAGGGATTCCAAAACACAGGAGGATAGTTAAAAATTATACAATTTTATTGAATTAGTTGTTCGGTTTCAAAATTTTGAAATGCGTTAACATTTCGTTAAAGATTTCTCAAAGGTTAACTTATTTAACCTGACGGAGTAGCATCCCGGCCATGATTTTTTTACCACCACCTTTAAATGCAGTTCCGCTTAGTTTTGCCTGCTCTGGATTGTCAATATCAGCTGGGCTTAATGCATAACGGTTGTCCCAAATCAACTTTTTGTCGGCTTTAATTTGGCCAACAACATCATATTTTGTTAAACCGGTTTTTGGGTCAACAACCATTTCAAGTACCTCAAATTTGTCTCCACCTTCAACGCCCTCTTTCATGCCAATTTTGGCTGTAATTGGATCGGTTGATACAATGGGGGATTTTGTTTTGAATACATCGAATGATTTCTGAAGTTTCACGTAAGTTCTGTCAATATTACGTACCGTTGCTACTTCAATAATTTCTTCTTTTGGACGACCAATACCAATTAGAACCAAGGATTTTGATTTTTCGTAACCTATAAATTTCAGGTTGAAAATATCCGTTGTCTCAAACAGGTTTTTGCGTTCTTCGCTAATATTGGTTTGGTCCATCCACATATTTTCATAAAAATTGTTGGCAATATCTTCATTCCATTCTAATTGATAGAGATAGGATACTGTCCATACGGAATAACCGTCTTTGGTTGCATTGTAGGCAACATCTGCAGCGGTTTTGGCTAACGTCTTGGTTAAATCACTTGGGAGTTGATCGGCAGCTATGTAGGCAATTTCTTTTACAGCCCTGGCAATGGGTTCGTTTTTAACGAACCGCATACGGTTAATTACGACAAATGAATTTTTAATGAGTTCTTCACCGGCATCTTGCAGCATTGACATTCCACGAATAGAACCACTGGCAAGTTGCACGCTCATGGCTGAGGCATCGTATGAGCCCCGTTCGTGAATCAAGCTCATGTCAAAGGTTCCGTCTGCTTTACGGTTAAACCATTTGGCCACCATACCTTTAGCTATACTTTTATCTTTTAGGAATTTTTCAGAAGCTGCAATATATTTCTCGTCCTTTTTGCGGCCTTTGTCTTCATCTTCTTCATCTCCGGCTTCTTTTGCCTCTTCGGGTGTTAAGCTAAAGTAGTCTTTGAACCGGAAACTTACATCAGCCAGTCGGTGGTCGTTGTATTTGTCGGGGAACGGCGCTTTGGCATAAGACGCCATTACAAGTTTGGCCAATTCTGCTTCATCTTCCTCTTTAAAAACCGGATCTGTTTCTAAAAGAATAGGGTACAATGAACTACGGCGGTACACCGGTTCTGGCGTCTCGTTCGTGATTGACATCGCTGCTTTGCCTTCTTCAATATGGGTTGTAAGAACCGAGGTGGTAAGGAACGATGTTGTATTGTTGCTGGTGTTGTTGTCAGCCATGCAAAGAACCGCGCTGTTGTGGCTACGTTGGAAGCTGAGGGTTTGTTGTTGGGCAAAGAGTGCAATGCAGAAAAGCACTGAGACCGATAAAATTAAAGCTCTCTTCATAAATTTTCGCTTTAGTTTGAACAAATGATAGTTTAATACACAAATATACTGAATATTTTAGAACGGCGTGTTAAAATCATGTAGAATCAACATTATTTAATACCGGACTTTCATATTCAACTAGTTGAAAACAGCCATCAGGAAAAAATGTCTGCTATGATGCACCTTTTGTGCGAAGTATCCCGAAATTCGCACAGGTAAATGCCTTGCCAAATGCCCAAATCGAGTCTTCCTTCGTGGATTGGGATTGTTAGCGAAACGCCCAGCATACTTGATTTTACATGGGCAGGCATGTCACCGTTGCCTTCAATGGTGTGATTAAAATAGGGCGTTCCGTCGGGGCATTGGCGATCAAAGTAGGCTGCCAGGTCGTTACGGACATCGGGGTCGGCATTTTCGTTAATGGTCAGTGCGGCGGATGTGTGCTGCAGGAAAAGGTTTACAAAACCCGTTGCAGGCAATGTGCCCAGTTGTTTCACTATTCTATCGGTAACAAGCCAGAATCCCCGTCCTGGCGCTTGAAGTTCAAAAATTACGCGTGAAATCATGTAATCTAAGTTTTTGTGGGTTTTATTTGCTATTCGAGTGTGCTACACCGAAATTCAAAGTGTGGTACCGCCCCGACGTTTGGCTAAATTGCTAATTTTATTTGAATTTTTCACAGTTTGTGCTGTTTTTCTTAACCCGGTTTCTTTAAAAAATAACTTTGTACCCAGTCTGCCATGCTCGCCAGAAGGTCTTTTAAAATTTATTTTGTGCAGTTAAAAAAACAAACTAACTTTACGATGCTGTTAACTGAAGGAAACAAACATCAATAACAATCAAAATGAGAGCCCGATATTTAGTTATTGTTCTACCTTTTCTGTTTAGTTTGATTATTGTTTTTCCATTGTACCCTCAACCAATAAACCCTAACATTCAGTTTGACCAAATTACCAATGAAAGCGGACGTAGCTTAGGTTTTATAACAGGTATTGAGCAGGATAGCACCGGTTTTCTCTGGTTCGCTTCCAGAAACGGGCTAAGCCGTTACGACGGTTATTCTTTTGCTTACTTCAGGCACAGTAAGCGATCGACCTATTCCTTGTCGTTTAATGATATAACCTTTAGTTATTATGACCGAACTAAAGCCTTTTGGCTCAGGCATTTCGATAAATTATATCTTTTCGAGGATCAGAAACTGAGTACAAAATTCGACACCATCCTGAAAAACAAATTCAGCCACAATACCCAGGTTGTACAAGACATAGAAAACAATTACTGGATAGGGCCTCACAACCAGCATGTCTATAGGTTTAATCCTCAAACTTTTACAATTGATACGTTTCTTTGCCAGACAAACCTAATCAATCCTGCTATTGTTTCAATGCTTGAGAAAGATTCCGGAAAGGCTACAAAATTGGAAGTAAATCCCGAGAATGTGAGCGTTGACACCACCCTTTCTTTTTCAATTGATGTTGATGGTTATTATATGGTAGCCTCAGCAGGCGAAGGAAACCGGTTTAAATTTTTTGATTTTGGTTCAATACAAAAAGGAAACCAGACCGTTTGGTCACCCCAATACGAAAAGTGCAACACGGACAACACAACTTCGCTTTATTTCTGCCAGATTGATTTGGTGTTTCTGCCGAAAGGGTACTATCGACTGGTATTTAGAAGTGACAATGCGAATACATTCGATGTGAAAACATTGGATCATTTTAAACGCTCACTGTACGGAATTTCAATACGCCCTGTTAAAAACTACCGTGAAACAGAAAAACTGTTCAGCAAACCACACATTCCGCCACTTGGAATATTTGGTTCGGTTGTTTATCAACTGGCGCTAAATCAAAGCGGATATCCCCTGATCTCTTCCGATAAAGCCATTCAGGAATACAATCCCGTGACGAAGCAATTCGAAGTTATCGAAAAATCGGATGTTGAGCAGGCAGTCCGTAACAATATTGTGATACCGGCTTTGCAAACAAAGTACAAACAGTTTATTTATGCCATAAAAGATAAGATTTTTGTAAAAGAAAGCCACCAGAGCCGACAATATTCTCTGCCACAGGCCGATTTAATCATTTGCCTGATGGCCGATTATGCCAATAACCTTTGGATTGGAACCACCAACGGGCTTTTTGTGCTTGATTTTTCTGATGAAAATGACGAGAAAAATATTGTTCACATAAAGTCAACGACTACAAATCGATTGTTTAGCGACAAGATATGGCAAATATTTGAAGATCATTCACATAACGTATGGATAGGGACCGATAAAGGGTTGAATCGTTTCAAGAGATCCAAATTTAATATTCTGGATATTGATAACGAACGTTTTTCTGCCCAACCTTTAATTACAAATGAACGCGGTGAAATTTCGTTATTAACACGAAAAGGTGTGTGGACTGTTATTGGAGGAAAGCGGGTTGAGCAATTTCCTGCACAAAATAGCCTTTTTACATTCGAACCGTTGACAAAGGAGTATTTATATGATTTTAACGATCTGCTTTTGACCGACGACAACACTGTTATGTTTACCGTAAACAACCAGGTTGGATTTATCGACAAAATGGGTAAAGTGTTGAGGGTGAAAAGGATTCCTGATTTGGAAATAGAGACAGAGAACATTGCAACTCACATTGTTCCCTGGAATGGCCATTACTGGGTAGCCACCGTTGATAACATGGCCTTGATGGACAAGAATTTGAATATTCTTCAAAAAGTAGCACACCCAAAGACGTTTGAGAATAGTTATGAGGTGAATAAAAATTTCGTAAAAGAGGCAGTACCTTTTGGGGAATCGACCATGGCGGTGCGGACCGAAATGGATATTTACACCTTTTCTACTACTGATTTCTCGGTGAATAAACTGTACGAAATACCGGAGTTCAATATAGGAACAACCTCGGCAACCGGAAACATAGCCGTTGATGGCGACAGTTTACTCTGGTTTGTTGTTTTTCCTCAGCTGATATCGGTTGATAAGCAGGGAAAAGTACGTGAAGCAACCTTGGAAATAGCGGAGGACATTGGGAATAGTCAGGTAACTTTTGTTGATAATTCAATGCTTATCTATTCAAACAATGGGCTTATAAAATTAGATAACTATCATAAAATCAGGAGTTCGAATATTGAAAAAATAACCGAAGAACAATATGAATTCTATTCCACCCGCGAAGGATTGGCCGACAATTTAATAACCGGACTTGTTCCTGATAAACAGGGAAACGTTTGGCTTACAACTCTTAAAGGATTATCGTATATTGATTTTAAGACAGGTGAAATACAAAACCATTTTCGCGATGGTGATTTTCTAAGCCTGGGATTTCCTGGAAACCAAATTCATCGCAAAGACAGGAATCCGGAGACAACCATACTTCAGACCACCAATGGTGTTATGACCTTTAAGCCTGACAGCGTTAATCCGTTTATTCCCAATGTTGTTATCAATGAGATATTACTTTTTGGCAAAGAATTGGAAACCGATTCTCTGATTTGGGAAAAAAGATACCTGAAACTGCGATACAACCAGAACTTCCTGACAATTAGTTTTTCAGCCCTTGATTTTACACAACCGGTTCAAAACCGTTACCGTTACAGGTTGGTAAATTTTAACAACGAATGGACATATACCGATGCCAACAATCGAAAAGCACCATTTACAGGGCTTCCCCCGGGATTGTACAAATTTGTTGTTCAGGGAACCAACAACGACGGGATTTGGAATGAAAACGGACAAACCCTGGTGATTCAAATTACTCCACCCTGGTGGAAAACTACTTTGGCCTACATACTCTACGTCATTTTTACTATTGCAGGCATTATTGCTTTTATTAAAATCCGTGAGCGTAAATTGGTAGAAGAGAAGCGTGTTTTGGAGGCGAAAGTAAAAGCCCGTACGCACGAGATTATGATGCAAAAAGAAGAAATTCTAAAGCAACGCGACAAGATTGCCGATCAAAATAAAAACATAACAGACAGTATTCATTATGCCAGCAGGATACAGGCAGCGTTGTTGCCATCGGAAGAGTACTTGAAAAACGTCTTGCCATCCTATTTCATTCTTTGGCGTCCTCGGGATATTGTAAGCGGTGACTTTTTCTGGATAACCCATGAAAACAGCATGACCATTGCCGTTGCAGCAGATTGTACCGGACACGGCGTTCCTGGTGCTTTTATGAGTATGCTGGGGATAGCTTTCCTGAACGATTTAGTCAACAAAGATAAGATTTTTGAAACAGACCATATCTTGAATGAGTTGAGAAGCAACATTATGCGCGCACTTAAACAAACAGGACAAGAAGGTGGTTCAAAAGATGGTATGGATATTTCTATGTGTGCCATTGATCATCGCAACCTAACGGCCAAATTCTCAGGTGCTTACAACCCTTTGGTGATTGTTAGAGATGGCGATTTCATTGAATTCAAAGGGGATAAAATGCCCATTGGTTACCACATTAAAAAAGATGAGCTGTTCTCGCGACACGATATTGAATTGAAAGTAGGAGACAGGCTGTATATGTATAGCGATGGCTACGTTGATCAATTTGGCGGAGAAGACGGACGTAAATTTATGTCAAAAAACTTTAAGAGCCTATTGGTTGAAACGCGCAAACTATCGATGCCTGAGCAAAAAATCCATTTGAACCAGACCATAGAAAAATGGATGGGTAAAAGAGAGCAGATTGACGATATTCTGGTTTTTGGAATTGAGATTACCACTCAGTATTTGGAAATATCGAATGTTAATAAAATCTAAAACAGAATACAATCAGGTTTTAAATAGCAAAAAAGATCATAAATTGCACACAAAATAAATAAGACTATGATACGAAAATTCCTAACATCAATTGCAATAGTGCTTACAGTTAGCACTTTTGGAACAGCACAATCATTTGAGGATTATGTAAAACAGCGCGATGCCCAATTCGCTGATTATGTCAAACGTCAGGACGAGGCGTTAAAAAAATATGCCGATGAGATGGACAAAAAGTTGGCCGAGTTGGATAGACAGTGGACTGAATACCTTAAGAAAAAGTTTGCCGAATTCGAGACATTCTCGAAGAAACAACCCGATTTGGGGCCTAAACCAAAGGCAAAACCCGTTGTTGATTTGGCAGAAACACAAAAGAACGAACCACAAAAATTCGAGGCAGTTTCCAATGTCGAAGTGAAAGAAATCAAGCAAGTGGTTACACCTCCACTTCAAAAGAAGGTACCCGAAGGCACAAAATCAAATGTCGTCCAAATGACTTTCTACGGAACACCCGTTGAAATTGAATTTACACCCGACATGGCATCGGCTTCGCTGGCTAAGACTATTTCTGAACAGGCTATATCCGACCATTATGCCAAACTTTCAGAAACCCCATATTCAATTCTTGTAAATAGTCTGTTGGAGAAAAAGACAGAACTTAACCTTAATGATTATGCTTTGTATCTGCTGACTAAACAGACGACCGAAAAAATTGCCAAAGATGCTAACAATGCCGTTTACCTGCAATGGTTTTTAATGATGAAATTGGGATACAAAGTCAGAATCGGGTACAACGAGTCAGATTTGTATTTGCTTATACCATCGGTTCATGAAATTTACGAGAAGTCTTTCTTTACGTTCGACAATATTAAATTTTATATGATAAATGGTAAAGCAGCTTCCGTTTTTACCTACGATAAGGATTTCCCCGAAGCACGTCAGATTATCAATATGGATTTGCGCTCACCCTTGAATTTGAAAGAAAATGTGGGCGTTCGCGAACTTACGTTCACCTACGCAGGGAAAACCCACAGCATGAAGGTCGAATACAACAAAAACTTAATTGATTTCTACAACGACTATCCGGTTTGCGACATCCGTGTATATTTTGATGCTGTTGTCTCTTCGGCAACCAAAATGAGTATTGGACAGTATCTGAAACCTTTGGTAAAAGACCTGAGTGAGGAGGATGCTGCCGGACTTCTCATTAAATTTGTTCAGACAGCTTTCGAATATAAAACCGATCAGGATCAGTTTCAACGCGAGAAGTTTTTCTTTGCCGATGAATTGTTCCACTACCAATATTCAGATTGTGACGACAGATCGGTGCTCTTTGCCTATTTGGTACGTGAACTGATGAACCTGGAAGTGATTGGAATGGGTTATAATGGTCACATGGCTACGGCTGTAAAATTCAACGAAAACATTCAGGGCGATTATGTTATGCGTGGTACCGACAAGTTTGTTATTTGCGATCCAACGTTTATTAATGCCCCCATTGGTATGGCTATGCCTCAGTTTGCCAACCAGAAAGCTGAAATGATAGAATTACGCTCGCGGTACAACACCATTGACCGTGAACAGCAAATCTGGCAACTTGCCATGCAAAACGGATGTTTCCGGGGTGGCAACGGTAAGGATGCCATTACGGATAAGGATGGAAATATTTATATAACCGGATATTTTGCCGGATCGGCAAAATTCGATGAGCGCGAATTTAAAACCATGGAAGGGAGCCGCGATATGTTTGTTGCCCGTTACAACTCTAAAAACGAGTTAGATTGGGTACGCACCTACGGACACAAAGGAAACGAGTCTGGTTATTCAATTCAAATTGGTGGCGAGGGCGAAATTTACGTGGCCTGCTCGTTTAATGAGAGTTTCAACCTCGATTATAAATTCCTAAAAGCTAAGAACACTGGTGACGTTGCAGTCGCGCGGTTTAGCCCCTATGGAAAAGTCGAGTGGGTAACACAAATTGGGATCGAGGAAACACAATTAACAGAGCCGTTTATGTTTGTGGCTCAGTTAGACACAAAAGGAAAGGCCCAACCTTTGACAGTGTACAGTCAAATGGAAGAATATCAGGGGTTTGGGTTGCAAATCGGAGAAAATGGCGCTCCTGTTCTTGCTGGTGCTAACTATATGACAGCCGAGCTTAAAAAGACGAAAGTGTCCTACGATTCAGGTGCCGAGTTCTCAGCAACGGATATGATCCTGGCAGAAAACACAAAGTATCTTGCTGACAACTACCATCCGGCAGTTGCAGGTTTGTTTGCGGCTATAAAACTAATTAACAACAGCACTATTGCACTGCACGGTACAGAGGTGCAGAAAACATTGGACAAACATAATCCTAATTTTAAGAAAACTTCGCCAACGGTTTATGAAAGTCTTGGTGTGATTCAGTTTATCCGCAACTCGGAAGGTATTATTACCATTCGTACTGACTCGCAAAACGATGTTAACTTCCAGACATTGAGAATAAATAATAATGCCAAATTTAAAGTTTCGTCGTTTAATTCCGGAAACCATCAAATTGACGTAATGAACGGGATTAATGTTGGAAAGAGCATTATTTGGTACAACCTGAACAGTCTGAAAATAATGAAAACGGGTGACATGGTCGTTGACTACGATACTGACCACACCAAAATCAGGATGCATATAGCCAAAGATGTTTTGCAATAACAGGCAAAGATAAACACGAAAGGGGCTGTCTAAAAAGGCAGCCTCTTTTTTTTAGTGTATTGCATTTGAATA